>NZ_JBXAYI010000002.1:0-305692 GCF_056782235.1 Dellaglioa sp. CoH-55-MRSF-7 | reverse complement strand
GCAAGAAGTACAAGAAGTACAAGAAGTACAAGAAGTACAAGAAGTACAAGAAGTACAAGAAGTACAAGAAGTACAAGAAGTACAAGATAGCTATTATGATAATCAGTCAGATGAAGAAGTCAAAAGGTCAGATGCAAGTTATCAATTTCCATCACTTGATTTATTACCAGATCCTATTTTAGAAAATGCTGGTGAATTAGATGATTGGGTACTTTCTCAAATTGATGTATTAAATAATACATTGGAAGCATTCCATGTTAATGCAGAAGTTGATGGCTGGACAGTTGGGCCAACGGTGACCCAATTTGAAGTATCATTAGCTGCTGGTGTTAAGGTAAGTAAGATTACCAACCTTGTTGATGACTTGAAACTAGCGCTTGCTGCAAAAGATATCCGTGTAGAGGCGCCAATTCCTGGACGTAGTAGTGTTGGAATTGAAATACCTAATTTAAAATCAAGACCAGTCCTTCTCTCGGAAGTATTGAGATCTCCAGTGTTTATAGAAAATAAATCACCATTGACGGTGGCGTTAGGTGTCGATTTATTTGGTGAAGCACAAGTAACTAACTTACAAAAAATGCCGCATGGATTAATTGCTGGTGCTACAGGGTCTGGTAAGTCAGTTTTTATCAATAGTTTATTAGTTTCTATTTTATATAAGGCAACACCAAACGAAGTTAAATTGTTATTGATTGATCCTAAAGCTGTCGAATTAGCGCCATATCATGATATTCCTCATTTATTAGCACCTGTTATATCAGATGCAAAAGCAGCTTCGGCAGCTTTGAAATGGGCTGTTGATGAAATGGAAGAACGCTATCAAAAATTAGCTGCAGCTGGAGCTAAAAATATTGGTAACTTTAATCAAAAAGCAGAAGCTAATGGCGATTTTGGCCTAAAGATGCCGTATATTTTAATTATTATTGATGAATTAGCTGATTTAATGATGGTTGCTTCAAATGAAGTTCAAGAATATATTGCAAGAATTACACAAAAAGCTAGAGCAGCAGGAATTCATTTAATTCTGGCTACACAACGACCAAGTGTTGATGTTGTTACGGGTACAATTAAAAATAATATTCCAACTCGAATTGCATTTATGGTTTCTAGTCAAATTGACTCGAGAACTATCTTGGATACGGCCGGTGCTGAAAAATTACTTGGACGAGGCGATATGCTCTATCTAGGTAATGGATCAAGTCAGGCTGTTAGGTTACAAGGAACGTATATAGAAGATGAAGTAGATTTAATTACAGATTTTGTTAGAACTCAAGGAAAGCCAAGATATGCATTTAATCCAGATGGACTGAAAAAAATGGCAGATCAAAATGAACAACAAGATGATTTATTGCCAGGTATTTTAGATTTTATTGCGCACGAACAAACCATTTCAACTTCTAAATTACAGCGCGTCTTTTCAATTGGGTATAATAGAGCTGCCAATATTATTGACGAACTTGAAAATCAGCAACATATCTCACATGCTAAGGGGTCGAAACCTCGAGATGTGTATTTAAATGAAGATGAACTCAGACGGATGAGAGAAGAATTTTAACGACAAACTGAATATTAACTCATTTTATGGTAAAATTATGAATGAATAATGTCAGAAAAGGGGATAATGATGAATAACCAAAAAGTATATTATTTTGTAGGAATAAAAGGCTCAGGGATGAGTTCTTTAGCATTAATTTTACACGATCAAGGATTTAAGGTTGAAGGCTCTGATATTGACCAATATACATTCACACAACGTGGATTAGAATTAGCTAATATTAAGGTTTATTCATTTGATGAAAAAAATATCCATGAAGGTTTGACTGTAATTGCGGGAAATGCATTTACAGCGGATCATCCTGAACTTAAAAAGGCACGTGAAATGGGATTAGATATTGTCAGTTATCCTGAAATGTTAAGTCGATTAATGGAAGGTTACACAAGTATTGGTGTTGCCGGCTCTCATGGTAAAACAAGTACAACAGGATTGCTTGCACATGTCTTAAGTGGTATTGCACCAACGAGTTACTTAATTGGGGATGGTACTGGTAAAGGAAAACCTGATGCAAGATTCTTTGTTTATGAAGCAGATGAATACCGTCGACATTTTGTTGCCTATCACCCAGATTATTCAATTATGACTAATATTGATTTTGATCATCCAGATTATTTTACTGGTATTGATGACGTTTTTGATTCATTTGAAACAGTTGCAAAACAAACCAAAAAAGGAATATTTGCTTGGGGAGATGATCCTTTACTCCGTAAAATAAAAGCTGATGTTCCAATTTATTATTATGGTACAAAGGATTCTGATGATTTCCAAGCTCGTGATATAAAACGAACAACTAAAGGTTCTGAATTCGATGTTTATTATCACGATACATCATTAGGTCATTACCAAATTCCAATTTTTGGTGAACATAATATCTTAAATAGTTTGGCCGTTATTGCTGTTTCGTATTTTGAAAAAGTTGATTTAGAAGAAATTGCAAGTGAATTATTAAGTTTTAAAGGGGTTAAACGCCGGTTTAGCGAAAAGTATATTGGTGATATGACAATTATTGATGATTACGCACATCATCCATCAGAAATTAAAGCAACAATTGATGCTGCTCGTCAAAAATATCCTGATAAAGAATTAATTGCGGTCTTCCAACCACATACGTTTAGTAGAACTATTGCGTTGATGGATGATTTTGCAATTAGTTTGAATCTTGCCGATAAGGTTTATTTAACGGATATTTTCAGTTCTGCTCGTGAAACATCAGGTAATGTTTCTAGTGAAGATCTTGGTGCAAAGATTGTTAAGGGTGGCGAGATTATCAAACTTGATAATCTTTCGCCATTACTTGATTACAATAATGCAGTTGTTATTTTTATGGGCGCTGGAGATGTCCAAAAATATGAATATGCATATGAAGAATTATTGAGTAATTTAAGTTTTAAAAATAATTAGTTGCTGAAAAAGAAATGATTTTCGAATCATTTCTTTTTTATTACTTAATTTTTTTTTACGAAAAGTGAAAATTCTTGATAATTTTACATGATTTGGTACACTTGTCCTTATACATACAAGGGGTTATCCTTTAAAAAGGTTAATGCTGTATGAGGTTAAAAGTCATGTTGTATTCTGATTAAAATAAGTAGTATTGCTCTAACTTATTTCATTTTATTAAATTAGTTGTAATAGGTTTTAGTGTATTAATCACAATATTTTAAACATGATTTCTTAATTAACAAGGAGGAAAATAAGATGGATAATCAAAATAGCGTTATTATTAATGAAAAAGATGGATTAAATCATTTTTTAGCAAAATTATATGGGTATATGGCGCTTGCAGTTGGCGTTTCAGCTGTCACAGCATTTTTAACATTGACAGTATTTCAAAAATTAGTTTATGGCTTTATGGCAGAACATTCATGGTCAATTTGGGCATTATTTATTGTCCAATTGGTGGTTGTCTTAAATATTAACGTAAAGGCATCAAGGGCACCATTTGTAACATTTGCTTTATTGATGGGGTATTCTGTACTTGAGGGCGTAACGTTGTCGTTGATTATATCAATGTATTCAGTCGGGAATATCATTGCTGCATTTGCCGCAAGTTCGGCTGTATTCGTTACGATGACCATTTTAGGAAATGTTACTAAACGAGATTTAACTAAATTAGGCACACAGGCATTAGCAGCTTTGGTTGGACTAATTGTTGCTTCATTTGTAAATTTATTCTTACAAAGTGAACTTATTAATTACGTATTCTCATATATCGCTGTGATTATTTTCACCATTTTAACAGCGTGGGACACACAAAAATTAAGACAAGTATTTTTACAACGAGATAGCAATGTTTCAGTTTCTAACTTAGCTATGACAGGTGCACTAATGTTATATCTTGATTTTATTAATTTATTCATTTCATTCTTACAAATCTTTGGTTACGGTGGTAGAGATTAGTAATTCATAAATAAGAAGGTTAAACCTCCAAGTTAAGGATTTATAACTTGGGGGTTTTTATTACTTTATTGAGTTATTAGCGTATTCATTATTAATCACGGCTGATGTTTGGTAAAATAGAGATAGAGATTTTCAAAGGAGACGGATATTAAATGACTAATACTAATGAGAAACTACTATTGATTGATGGAAACAGTATTGCCTATCGTGCATTTTTTGCATTGTACCAATCTGTAGATAGATTTACAAACCAAGCTGGGTTACATACAAATGCATTATATGGGTTTAATAATATGTTGAATGTCATATTAGATACCGAAAAACCGACACATGTATTAGTTGCATTTGATGCAGGAAAGACAACATTTAGAACTAAAAAATATGATAATTACAAGGCCGGTAGATCAAAAACACCGCCAGAACTAAAAGAACAAATGCCATATTTTAGAGAATTACTAGCAGGATACGGCATTAAAACTTACGAATTAATTGATTTTGAAGCAGATGACATTATAGGCACAATGGCAAAAAAAGGTGAAGAAGCTGGATATAATGTGACTATTGTGACTGGAGATCGAGATTTAACACAATTAACAACCGATAAAGTAACAGTTTCTGTCACAAAAAAAGGCGTTAGTGAAATCGAAAAATTTACACCAGAGCATGTAATGGAAAAATTTGGATTAACACCATTGCAAATTATTGATATGAAGGGATTAGTTGGCGATACGTCAGATAATTATCCCGGTGTTACTAAAGTTGGTGAGAAGACTGCAATTAAATTATTAACAGAATATGACTCAATGGAGAATCTTTACGAAAATATTGATCAATTAAAGAAAAGTAAAATGAAAGAGCATTTAATTGAAGATAAAGATCAAGCATTTATGAGCAAAGATTTAGCCAGAATTCGACAAGATGCACCTATCACAATCGATTTTCCTGATACAAAATGGGATGGAAAAGACTTAGATAAGTTAGTTGCTTTCTATGAAAAAATGGATTTTAAAAAATTTTTAAGTCAATTAAATTTAAATTCAGCATCAGATAGTGTAGAAATGAATTTATTTCCAGAACCTAAAAAGACAGATTATAAAGTATTAACTAGTGATAATTTAGATGAATTATCTAAATTATCACAACCAATTTCTTTTTATTTAGAGATGTTGGAAGATAATTATCATACAGCAGATTTTGATGGATTTGCGATAGGTGATGGCAATCAATTTTTCGTAACACGAGATGTTGATTTGTTAAAATCTAAAACTTTAGTTTCAATTCTTTCAAATGATAAAATTAAAAAGAATGTATTTAATTTTAAACGTAATTATGTAGCATTGAACCGATTGGACATTCAACTTGCAGGAACTGAATTCGATCTTTTGTTGGCTTCATATTTGTTAGATACAAGTGATAATAGTAATGATCTTAGTAAAGTTGCACAGAAACATGATTACTATGACGTTAAGTCTGATGAAGAGGTATATGGTAAAGGCGTTAAACGTGCAATTCCAGAAGATGATGATATTTTCTTTAGTCATATGGCATCGAAAGTTGACGCCTTAAATCTTTTGAAAGAACCATTAATGGCCGGATTAGTTGATCATGAGCAAATGGATTTGTACACGGATATGGAACTTCCTCTTTCACTTGTATTAGCCAAGATGGAAATTCAAGGCATTAATGTGGATGCCGATAGATTGAAGATTATGAAAAAGGAATTTTCAACTATTTTAAGTGATATGGAAACTAAAATTTATAGTGAAGCTGGTGAAGAATTTAATATTAATTCACCAAAACAATTAGGCGTTATTTTATTTGAAAAATTAAAATTACCTGTTGTTAAAAAAACTAAAACAGGTTACTCAACTGCAGTTGATGTTTTAGAACAACTTAGTACAATAGCTCCAATTGCAGATTTAATTTTAAAATATCGACAAATTGCAAAAATTCAATCAACGTATGTTGAAGGATTATTAAAAGTTAGACATGAAGATAAGAAAGTTCATACAAGATACCTACAAACACTGACAGCGACAGGCCGATTATCATCTGTAGATCCTAATCTACAAAATATTCCGGTCCGCGTTCCTGAAGGTAAGAAAATTAGACAAGCATTTATACCTGAACATAAGGGATGGAAAATATTCTCATCTGACTATTCACAAATTGAGTTGCGTGTTTTGGCCCATATTGCGCATGATGCTAATATGCAAGAAGCTTTTAAAGAAGGAATCGATATCCATGCTAATACAGCAATGAAAATTTTTAGTTTAGAATCGCCAGATGACGTGACGTCAAATATGCGTCGAACAGCTAAGGCAGTCAATTTTGGGATTGTTTATGGTATTAGTGATTATGGATTGTCACAAAATATTGGGATTACTAGAAAACAAGCACAAACATTTATTGATACTTATTTAAATGAATTTACAGGCGTTAAGAACTACATGGAAAGCGTTGTGCGTGAAGCTAAAGATAAGGGCTATGTTGAAACATTATTCCATCGTCGTCGTTATTTACCAGATATTAACAGTCGAAACTTTAATTTACGTTCTTTTGCTGAAAGAACTGCAATGAATACCCCAATTCAAGGTAGTGCTGCGGATATTATTAAAGTAGCGATGATTAATATGAACAAAATGTTAGAAGAAGAACATTTACAAGCCAAAATGTTATTACAAGTACATGATGAATTAATTTTTGAAGCACCTGAAGAAGAAATTGCTATCTTGCAAAAGAAAGTTCCTGAAGTTATGGACGCTGCTGTTTCTTTAGAGGTTCCTTTAAAAGTTGAGAGTGCGTTTGGTGATAGTTGGTTTGATACTAAATAAAAAGTGGTTGGGGGTAATTATATGCCAGAATTACCAGAAGTTGAAACGGTTCGAAGAGGTCTTAGTCAATTAGTTATAGGTAAGACAATTAAATCAATTGATGTTTTATGGCCTAAAATTGTATCTGGGGATGTACTAGATTTTAAGCGTGAATTAGAAGGTAGAAAGATTGAATCAATCGATAGACTGGGTAAATACTTACTTTTTCGTTTTGATAGTAAAATGACAATGGTTTCTCATTTAAGAATGGAAGGCAAATATTTTGTCCGTGGATCAGATGAACCAATTGAAAAACATTCCCACGTCATATTTCATTTAACTGATGGGCAAGATTTAAGATACAATGATGTTCGTAAGTTTGGACGCATGCAACTAATCCCCACAGGTCGAGAACGTGAACTTTCGGGACTTAAGAAGCTAGGACCAGAACCGACAGAAGATGATTTTAAGCTCAGTTATTTCAAAAAATATTTATCTCGTAAGCATATGGCAATCAAGCCTGTGTTATTAAATCAAGAAGCGGTTGCTGGTCTTGGAAATATTTATGTTGATGAAGTTTTATGGATGAGTAAAATTAATCCGGAACAGCCAGCAAATTTAATTTCTGATAGGAAATTAGCTATATTACGTAAAAATATTATTCTTGAGCTAGCCACTGCGGTACAAGCTGGTGGAACAACAATTAGATCCTATACGGGTGCGTTTGGTGAGACGGGTTTGTTCCAATTTGATTTGAATGTCTATGGTCAAACAGGAAAACCATGTCCTAGATGCGGAGCGCCTATTGTTAAAATAAAAGTGGCACAACGAGGGACACACTACTGTCCACATTGCCAACCGTTAAAGGAAGTTTAAAAATGACTTATATTCTTGGACTAACTGGTGGCATAGCAACAGGTAAATCAACAGTTAGTCGTATTTTTAGAGAAGAAAATATCACAGTTATTGATGCAGACGTTATTGCGAGACAAGCTGTTGAACCAGAATCTGTAACATTAAAAATAATCATTCAAACATTTGGTGAAAAATATTTATCATTAACCGGGAATTTGAATCGAAAAGAGTTAGGTCAGCTAGTTTTTAATGATGCAACAGAGTTAAAAAAATTGAACGGCATTATGGTTCCTGCTATTAGAAAAGAAATCTTGTCACAAATAGAAGTCCAAAAAAAATTAGGTAGCCAGTTAATTATTTTGGATATGCCTTTATTATTTGAGCAAAACTACCAATTACTTTGTGATGCAGTAATGGTTATCTATGTACCTGAAACAGCACAATTAGAACGTTTAATGAAGCGGGATGAATTGTCTTTAGATGAGGCGATGTTAAGGGTTAAAGCACAATGGCCCATTCAAAAGAAAAAAGATTTAGCAGATTTTGTAATAGATAATTCAACAACGGTTGCCGTTACAAGGGTTCAAGTGCTAAACTGGCTTAGTAATCAAATTAATGGTTAAATAATGTAAATAAAAAATAATGAGGTGTCACAATGAAATGTCCACATTGCCAACATAATGGCTCTCGAGTCGTTGACAGTCGACCAACAGATGAAGGTCGCGTTATCAGACGACGTCGTGAATGTGAAAATTGTGAATTTAGATTCACAACATTTGAACGAGTTGAAGCTACACCACTACTTGTTATTAAAAAAAATGGAACACGTGAAGAATTTAATCGTGAAAAGATTCTTAAAGGTATTATCAGTTCTGCTGAGAAAAGACCAGTTTCAATGAAAGCTATCACTCATCTTGTGGATCAAGTGGAAAATAATGTTAGAGCATTAGGTGAAAATGAAATTTCTAGCCAACTAATTGGTGAATATGTTATGGGATTATTGGCTGATGTAGATGAAATTGCGTACATTAGATTTGCTAGTGTTTATCGCCAATTTAAAGATATGAGTGTTTTCTTAAAAGAATTAAATGAAATGATGGCTCGTGATAAAACACCTACAGATAAACCGGATTTGAAGGAATGATAATCAATGATTGATATATGCGGAAATATGAGTCCGAAAGACGGTTATGTCGTTTTAATGGATGAAAAAGTTACAAATGATGATATTGAACGACTAGACTACTTGTATCAACCTGTTATGGGTGTGATTGCGAGTGGTCTATTTGCTCTATTGAAAGGTGAGGCAGGTCAAAATCCACAATTATCTAATCGAAAGATGCATAGTGAATTACTTGCATTACTAAATATTGACATAGCAATGTTTTATGAAGCAAGAAGTGCCCTTGAAGCTTTAGGGCTTTTGAAGAGCTTTGAAAAAGAGGATGCAATAGGAAAAGTTGTTGTCTATCAATTGCGTCGACCTTTGCAAGCAACTGATTTTTTTACAGATGATTTACTAAGCACTTTACTCTGGGAATCGATTGGTGATGGTAGGTACAAAGAAATTACCACTCGATTTGCGTTACCAATTTTAAAATTAGATGGCTTCAAAGAAACATCTAAAAGTTTCTTAGATGTTTTCCAAGTTAATCAAGATCATTTGTCTAATAAACCTGATATTATTTCTGAAAGTAAAAAAGTTTTTTCAACGGACAAGAAGATACCGAAAAAGTTAGTTGAGTCAGGTAGTATTGAGTCATTTGATTTTAAATTTTTTATTGAACTACTGGAAAAGAGTTTCGTTTCTTTGGATAATATCAATGAACAGCGGGATTTAATTATTTCAGAGCATCTCTTGTATGGTATTGATGAAATCGAAATGGCCCAATTTATTGGAGATTCAGCTGACTTATCAACAAATGAAGTTGATTATAATTCATTCAAGCAACATATTGCTCACAAATATAATCAACAAATTAAACTGAAAAAACAAGAAGATTTAACAAGTAGTGATAATAAAAAGGTTAATATGAAATCTGTTGAAACGCTAAAAAAAGTTGGTTTTTCTGAAGAGGATTCGCAGTTAATTCTTGCGAGTGAAGCCTATAAACCTTTTGATTTTTTGAAATCGTTAAAAGAAAGCAAGGGTGGATATGTCACTGACAGTGAAGCATATCTGTTACAGCAACTTATTCAACGACAGATATTTTCTAATTCAGTCATTAATATTCTGATTCATTACATTTTGATTGACCGTGATTTATCAACACTTAATAAATCGTTTGTCGATACTATGGCTAATGATTGGTCACAGCAAAAAGTGAAGACACCTGAAGAAGCCATTAATCAGGTTCGACAATTTAACAATAAAAAGACTGAAACTAAGGCGTCAAACCAACGACAAAGAAAAATAATTAAAAAAGAGACATTGCCTGATTGGGCTAAAGATGACTATCAAGCACCAAAAGTGGATGTAAAAGTTGATAAGGATGAACTAAAAAGACAACTTGCTGAATTTAATAAAACAGCACCCAAAGGAGGAAAATGATGGAAGATTTAGGGACAGAAATCAAAAAATTTCTTGAAAAGGACAACCTGAGTGAAAGATATCCTAATGTTAATTATCGTGATTTAATGAGAAAAGTTTATGAAGATTCAGATGTCATCGCTTTTTTAGATAGAAATAAAGCTGAATTAACAGAGGATAGTATTCGACGCGCTGATGCAAAATTGTATGAATTCTTATCTGAAAAAAATAAAATTATTCTTGGTAAAGGAATGATAGCACCAGGTTATAAGCCACAATTGGTTTTGAATAATCATATGATTGATGTTTCCTATGTACCAACAGATTCTTTTATCGAGGCTCAAAAAAGTAGAGCATTAGCTAAGCGAGTTAAATCAATGAGTATGTCTAAAGATATCAAAAACGCGACTATGAATGGCTTTGATATGGATGAACGTGGGGATGCACTTAGCCAGAGTTTAAAATTTATAACAACATTTGTTGATAGTCCTAAATCTTATCACCAAGCAATGTATTTTTATGGTAGCTTTGGCGTTGGTAAAACATATCTTTTAGGTGCTATGGCCAATGAATTAGCAAGTCGAGGATACCAAACGACTTTAATGCATTTCCCTAGTTTTGCAGTTGAAATTAAAAATGCTATTAGTGATAATCGTGTTTATGACATGCTAAATGCTGTTAAAAAATCTGAAATTTTAATGATTGATGATATTGGTGCCGATGCAATGTCTAGTTGGGTTCGTGATGATATTTTAGGTGTTATTTTACAATATCGCATGCAAGAAGAATTACCAACTTTCTTTAGTTCTAATTTTTCGATGAAACAACTAGAAGATGAGCATTTACGTATTAGTCAAAAGGGTGAAGACGAGCCTCTTAAGGCAAAAAGAATTATGGAACGAATTCACTTTTTAGCAAAAGAAGTTAAGATTGTTGGAAAAAATCGTCGACCTAAATAAGAATAATAGTTGCTAAATTTCACTAAAAATGGTTAAATAGTTATTAAATTGATACGGAAGATTACATTCTTTTTTTATGTCCGCAGGGAGGGAAAGCATAGCTGAAAGCTTTTCTGGCAGAGAATAAGTGATGACCACTTCCATAATGTTGCCTGATTTTTATCAGGTCGGATTGGATCCGTTAAAATCTATGGAGAAAGTTTTGTTTCGGCAAAACTTTGAATTTGGGTGGAACCACGTTAATCGACGTCCCTAATACACGATTTTATTTGTGTATTAGGGACTTTTTTTGTATCAAAAAATATTAAAACAATGGAGGAAGTTAACATGTCAAAAATAAATATTACATTTCCAGATGGCGCAGTTAAAGAGTTTGATTCAGGTATTACGACTGAAGACGTTGCAAAGTCAATTAGTCCTAGTTTAGCTAAAAAATCAATTGCCGGTAAATTCAATGGTGTTTTGGTTGATTATCTTCGTCCATTAGAGGCAGACGGCGCTATCGAAATTGTTACTAAAGAATCTGCAGACGGATTAATCGTTTTATGGCATACAGCTGCTCAAGTTTTAGCTAATGCGTTACAACAATTATACCCAGGTATGAAATTTGGTATGAGTTCTGATATTGAAAATGGTTTCTATTTTGATACAGATAATGGTGAAACACAAGTTAGCGTTGATGATTTGAAGAAAATTCAAGATAAGATGAAATCAATTGTTAAAGAAAATTTGAAAATTGAACGTCAATTAGTTTCAAAAGCTGAAGCTCTTGAATTATTTGCTGGTGACCCATATCGTGCTGAATTAGTAGTTGAAGCTACTGATGAAAATGGACAAGTTGAAATTTACAAACAAGGTGAATTCGTTAACTTAAGCGATGGCGCACAATTACGCTCAACTGCTGATGTTAAAATTTTCCAATTATTATCAGTTGCTGGTGCATATTGGCAAGGTAAATCAAGTAATCCGATGTTACAACGTGTTTATGGTACAGCGTTCTTTAAACAAAAAGATTTAGATGCTGAATTAGTTCGTCGTCAAGAAGCACGTGAACGCGATCATCGAGTAATTGGTAATGACTTAGATTTATTCTTTGTAGATCCAAAAGTTGGTGCAGGATTACCATACTGGTTACCTAATGGTGCTACAATTCGTCGTACGATTGAACGCTACATTGTTGATAAGGAAGTTTCAAATGGTTATGATCATGTTTACACACCAATCTTAGCCAACTTGGATTTATATAAAACTTCTGGTCATTGGGACCATTATCGCGAAGACATGTTCCCACCAATGGACATGGGTGATGGCGAAGAGTTAGAGTTACGTCCAATGAACTGTCCTTCACATATTCAAGTTTACAAGCATCATATTCGTTCATATCGTGATCTTCCTATCAGAATTGCTGAATTAGGAATGATGCATCGTTATGAAAAATCAGGTGCACTTTCTGGTTTACAACGTGTACGTGAAATGACATTAAATGATGGTCATACTTTCGTTGCTCCTGATCAAATTCAAGAAGAATTTAAAAGCGTCCTTCGTTTAATGATGGAAGTTTATGATGACTTTGGGATTGCTGACTATTCATTCCGTTTGAGCTATCGTGATCCAGCTAACACAGAGAAATACTTTGATGATAATGAAATGTGGACAAAATCACAAAGTATGTTAAAAGGTGCTATGGATGATTTAGGCTTAGATTACTACGAAGCTGAAGGAGAAGCAGCATTTTACGGTCCTAAATTAGATGTTCAAACAAAAACAGCGTTAGGAAATGATGAAACGTTATCAACAATTCAATTAGATTTCATGATGCCTGAAAAATTTGAATTATCATACATCGGTGATGATGGTGAAGAACACCGTCCTGTTATGATTCATCGTGGACTTGTTTCAACGATGGAACGTTTTACAGCTTACTTAACAGAAATGTACAAAGGAGCATTCCCAACTTGGTTGGCTCCTAAACAGGTAACAATTATTCCTGTTAAAAACGATCTTCATGCCGATTATGCGCATGATTTACGTGCTAACTTAGTTGCTCGTGGTGTACGAGTAACGGTTGATGAACGTAACGAAAAGATGGGTTATAAGATGCGTCAAGCGCAAGTTACTAAAGTACCTTATATTTTAGTTGTCGGTGATAATGAAGTAGCTGAAAATACAGTTTCTGTTCGTCGACATGGTGAAGATGATTCAAATATCTTTACAAAAGAAGATTTTATTAACAACATTACAAAAGAAATTGCCAACTATAGTCGTAAAGCATAAAAAAGACTCATTTTAATTTGCTTGACAATGAGTCTTCAAGTTGGTATGATATAAAAGTTAAGAAAAAGCAGAGGCTCCCGCTTCTCGCCTGAAGAGACAAAGAGTCTCTGGGCAGAATATTATTGAAATTAAATTCCAATTAAAATGGATTTCAAGCGGGCTGCGATAATTTATTATTGTTGCCCGTTTTTCTGTGTTTTTTCTCAAAAAAATTTGGAGGTGCATTGCCATAGCAGTTGATAAAGTAGACAAAATGGTCAATGAAGGTATCCGCGCATCGGAACTTCGTTTGATCGGTGATGATGGCGAACAACTTGGTGTTAAAACGAAACAAGAAGCACTAGATATGGCAGAAATTGCTAATTTAGATGTTGTTGTTGTTGCCGCTAACTCAAAACCACCTGTTGCTAAGATTATGGATTACGGGAAGTACCGTTTCGAATTACAAAAGAAACAAAGAGAAGCCCGTAAAAACCAAAAGATTGTTAATGTTAAAGAAGTTAGACTTAGTCCAACGATTGATATTAACGATTTCAATACAAAATTGAAAAATGCCTCAAAATTCCTTGCAAAAGGTGATAAGGTTAAAGTATCAATTAGATTTAAAGGCCGTGCAATTACGCATAAAGAAATCGGACGTGATGTCTTGAATCGCTTCGCTGACGCAGCTAAAGAAGTTGCATCAGTTGAATCAAGAGCGAAGATGGATGGACGTAGTATGTTCATGATGCTTGCACCTAAGGCTGAAAAGTAAAGCTATATTAGGAGGATATTAGATTATGCCAAAACAAAAGACTCATCGTGCATCAGCAAAACGTTTTAAACGTACAGGAAATGGTGGCTTAAAACGCTCTAAAGCATATACAAGTCATCGTATGCATGGTAAAACTAAGAAACAACGTCGTCAATTAAGCAAATCAACTACAGTGTCAGCATCAGATAACAAGCGTATCAAACAAATGCTTTCACAAATGAAATAATAAATATAAATTAGACAATTGATGCCATTTTTAAATGGCTCAATAAGGAGGAATTTTCATGCCACGAGTTAAAGGTGGAACCGTTACACGTCAACGTCGCAAAAGAATGCTTAAATTAGCAAAAGGTTACCGTGGATCAAAACATATCCAATTTAAGGTAGCTAAACAACAAGTAATGAAATCGTACCAATATTCATTCCGTGATCGCCATCAAACAAAACGTAACTTCCGTCGTCTATGGATTGCACGTATTAACGCTGCAGCACGTATGAATGGTTTAAGTTACAGCAAGATGATGCATGGCTTGAAATTAGCTGAAATTGAAGTTAACCGTAAAATGTTAGCTGAATTAGCTGTTAAAGATTCAGCAGCATTTGCTGCTGTTGCAGAAGAAGCTAAAAAAGCATTAAGTAAATAATAACTTTTAAGAGGATACTTGACCAATTGTCAAGTATCCTCTTTTTTTAATAAAATTTCTGTAAATAAGTTAAGTATGTTATTTTTAGTGAAATCAAAAAAATTTTATGTGATATCAATGATTATGGTCTATGTAACTAATAAGACAAAATATAATCTTAAAAAGAGCAATATAAAATTGAAATAACTCGTTTCTATTATTTTAAAATGAGAAAATAAAATTAATTTCATTTGTTTTCATGGAAAACATGCAATTTTGTTGAAAGTACATTATACTTAGATTATTATTCTAAAATTGAGGTAGCTAACATGCTTGAGAGATATAAACCAACTTGGATGGTTGAATCAATTTATGATTTAACACCAGAGGATTTACAAAATCATGGAATTAAAGTTGTTATGACTGATTTAGACAATACATTAATTGCATGGGATAACCCAAACGGAACCCCAGAATTGAAGAATTGGTTAGAGCTTATAGCTGCGGCTTCAATTCCAGTGATTGTTGTATCTAACAATAGTCACGAACGTATTGAAAAGGCACTGGAACATATTGGATTACCATTTGTTTCCAGAGCTCTAAAACCATTTACAAAAGGAATTAACCAAGTTAAAAATGAATTTAAGATGAATAATCAAGATTTAGTTTTAATAGGTGATCAATTGATGACTGATATTGCTGCTGCGAATAATGCGGGCATTAAAAGTATATTGGTTAAACCACTTGTTGAATCAGACGCTTGGAATACAAAACCTAATCGTTTCATTGAAAAAAGAATTAAAAATCACTTAATTAAAAAACACGATTTTAAAACTAAATGGGGGAATTCATTGGATGACTGACATAATTGAAGTACCAGAAATTGACGAAGATCTTTTTTGTATTGGCTGTGGCTCAAAAATTCAAAGTGAAGAAGTAGATGAATTAGGCTATACACCTAAATCCGCAGTAAAAAAAGGACTTGAAACAAATGAACTATATTGCCAAAGATGTTTTAGACTACGACATTACAATGAAATTGCTGACGTTAAGTTAACTGATGATGATTTCCTAAAATTATTGAATCAAATTGGTAGTGCTGATGCATTAATCGTCAACGTTATTGATATTTTTGATTTTAATGGTAGTCTAATTCCTGGATTACATCGATTTGTGGGTGATAATCCTGTTTTAATGGTTGGAAATAAAGCTGATTTATTGCCTAAGTCATTGAGACGTTCGAAGTTAAAGGATTGGATGAGACAACAAGCTAATTTACAAGGATTACGACCAATTGATGTTGCATTGACAAGTGCAACAAAAAACTTTGCGATTGATGAATTATTAGAATTAATTGAAAAGTATCGTGAAGGCCGTGATGTGTACGTTGTTGGAGTAACTAATGTTGGTAAATCAACATTGATTAATCAAATCATTAAACAAAGAACAGGTGTCCAAGACCTGATTACAACTTCAAGATTCCCAGGAACTACGCTTGATAAGATTGAAATTCCATTGGACGATGATCGAGCTTTAATTGATACACCAGGTATTATTCATCAAGACCAGATGGCTCATTATCTATCAGGTAAGGCGCTAAGATTAGTTTCTCCTCAAAAAGAAATTAAACAACGCGTCTATCAGTTAAATGAAAACCAAACATTATTCTTTGGGGCTGTTGCAAGATTTGATTACATTTCAGGGGGAACTCCTGGTGTTGTCGTTTATCTTGATAATGATTTAATGATTCATAGAACAAAAACTGAGACTGCAAGTGAATTTTATGAGAAACATGCTGGTGGTTTATTAAATCCACCAACAGATGATGAAATGAACGACTTCCCAGAATTAGTTCGTTTTGAATTTAAAGCAACACAAAAAAGTGATTTAGTTTTTGCCGGACTTGGATGGGTAACCATTAATGAGGGTGCTAAAGTCGCTGGCTGGGCACCAAAAGGTGTTTCGGTTCTTTTACGTAAAGCAATGATATAAGAGGAGTTAACTAACATATGACATTAAGAGGCAAACAAAAAAGATATCTACGCAGTCAGGCACATCATTTACGTCCACTTTTCCAAGTTGGAAAAGAAGGCGTGTCTACTAACTGGTTAAACCAAATTCGCGAAGCAATTGAAAAACGCGAATTAATCAAAATTAACATGCTACAAAATGCAACAATTGATACAAATGAAGTTCGTATTTTTATTGAATCTAATAGTTCAATTCAAGTTGTTCAAGTGATTGGTCATACATTAGTGCTTTATCAAGCAGCAACAGATGTCGAAAATCGAGATATCTCTGACAAAGTTAATTTACTCGCTTAATTTAAAATTTTGAGGAGGTTTTTAGCTTGACTATTCAAGTCCAAAAATTAAAAGAAATTAATTTAGTTACGAAATTTAAGACTAAACCCATTCTTGATAATACGAAAAAGCGTGTTGGAATTCTCGGGGGTACGTTTAATCCGCCTCACTTAGGTCATTTAATAATTGCTGATCAAGTTTGTCAGCAATTAGGATTAAGTGAAGTTCGATTTATGCCGGATGCAACACCACCACATGTGGATAAAAAGGAAGCAATTGATGCAAAGTATCGCCTTGATATGGTTAATCAAAGTATCGCGGATAACGATAAGTTTAAGCTGGAAGATACTGAAATTAATCGCGGTGGTATTAGCTACACCTATGACACTGTGGTTGCTTTAAAAGCAGCTCATCCGGAAAATGATTACTATTTTATTATTGGCGGCGATATGGTAGATTATTTACCGAAATGGTCTCGTATTGATGAATTAGTAAAATTAGTACATTTTGTTGGAGTTAAACGAACGGGATTTGAACAAACAAGTCAGTATCCTATACTTTGGGTTGATGTACCAACAATTGATATTAGTTCAACACAAATTCGAGATAAGATAAAAAAAGGCTGTTCAATTAATTATTTAGTACCTAAGGCAGTCTCAAATTATATTGAGAAAGAAGGGTTGTATCGTGAATAATTTAGTTTATTCTAATAATCTTTTTAGTGGAACTAGAGAAGAATTAGTACAGATTTTGAAGGAAACTTTGAGTGAAAAAAGATTTCAGCATGTGTTAAATGTTGAAAAATCTGCAATTGAACTTGCTCAAAATAATAATGGTGATATTGAAAGAGCAAGTATTGCTGGACTTATTCATGATTATGCCAAGGAGCGGACAGATGACACCTTTATCAGAACAATTAAGCAAAAACATATGGATCCTGATTTATTAAATTGGGGGAATGCTATCTGGCATGGAATTGTTGGCGCAGAGTTGATACATGATGAATTAGGTATTACAGATGATAAAATTTTAACATCAATTGTGAAGCATACGACAGGCGATGTTGAGATGGATTTGTTGGATAAAATTGTCTACGTCGCTGATTTCATCGAAGAAGGTAGGACGTTCTCTGGCGTTCTTGAAGCACGAAAAAAAGCATTTGAAAGTTTGGATGCAGCTGTTGGATTTGAAACAAAACATACACTAAGTTATTTAATTAATACCAATAAAAGAGTGTATCCTAAAACAATTTTGACCTTTAATAAATGGGTCGCAGAATAGAGGAGTAATAATGAATAGTATAGAAAAATTAGAAATCGCAGTTAAGGCTGCTGACAGTAAACGTGGCGAAAAGACGGTGGCTATTGATGTCCATGAAATTAGTCTATTAGCTGATTATTTCATGGTGACACAAGCTGACTCAGCTCACCAAGTTAAGGCTATCGTCAAAGAAATTCAAGATCAAGAAGAACTAGCAGGTGTTGAAGTCCGTCGTATTGAAGGACGTAATTCAACTAGTTGGGTTTTATTAGATTTTGGAGATTTAATTGTGCATGTATTTAAAACTGAATCACGTGAATTTTATGATCTTGAAAAATTCTGGTCTGAAGGCGCATCTGTAGATTTATCAGCATGGATTGAAGAATAATGATTTATACCACCTTTTCAAAATTGTATGATCAATTAATGGATCCTGATTTATATGATTCTTGGCAAACATTTGTCGAAACACAAGTTCCTGATAAGAAAACTGAAATTCTTGAATTAGCTTGTGGTGCAGGTCAATTAGCAATTGCTTTAACGCAATCTGGTTATTCAGTCGTTGGTTTAGATTTATCTGAAGAAATGTTATCAATTGCTGACCAACACGCACAGGATGCGAATGTATCCTTGCCTTTAGTACAAGGTGATATGATGAATTTGGAAGAGGCAGAGTTACCACAATTTGATGCGGTAACTTGTTTTGCTGACTCATTTTGTTATTTACCTGACGCTGATGCTGTAGGAAACGTTTTTAAATCAATTCATGGATTACTACAAGAAAATGGTCGATTCATTTTTGATGTTATCTCAACCTATCAAACGGATGAGATTTATCCAGGTTATATGTACAACTATCAGGATGATGATCAAGCTTTTTTGTGGTCAACATTTAAAGATGAAGAGCCACACAGTGTCGTTCATGAATTAACTTTTTTTGTCAAAAATGATACTAACTGTCAATTTGAACGTCTAACTGAGGACCATCATGAACGAACATATTCAGTTAATACGTATACTGAATTGTTAAAAAATGCTGGATTTAAGAATATTAAAATTTCGGCTGATTTTGGCACAAGTCAAGTTGATGATAAAACAACAAGACTATTTTTTGTCTGCGATAAATAGGAGTGAGTTACTTGGACACGACTGGGGTTATTGTTGAATATAATCCGTTTCATAACGGACATTTGTATCAGATTAATCAAATAAAAGAAAAGTATCCTGATACGACGATTATTGCCCTTATGAGCGGACAATTCTTACAGAGAGGTATTCCAGCTGCACTTGATAAAGAGAGCCGTACGGAGCAAGCATTGCAATCTGGTGTTGATTTAATAGTTGAGTTACCCGTTGCATTTTCTGTTCAACCGGCTGATTTGTTTGCTCAAGGTGCCATTAAATTATTGGCCGGATTAAAGATAACCAGACTTGTTTTTGGTGCTGAACATCCTGATTTGGATTTTATGACTATCGCAACTGAAATTCAAACGTTAGATAGTGAGTTTAATCAGTTTAATGAAACGTATGCCACACAATATCAACGAGCTGTTTTTGAAAAAACAGGTGTTCAAATTAATCGGCCTAATGATTTGTTAGGTTTAGCTTATGCTGAAGCCTGCATAGCCGAAAAAGCCGAAATCCAGTTATGTCCGATTCAACGTATAGAGGCTGATTACCATGAAACAAAATTTGTTGATACTCAAAAAATTACAAGTGCAACAGCAATTAGATTAGCAGTTCAACATCAAGAATCGATTGTAGAAGTTGTTCCTAATCAAACTCGACTTGATTCAGAAAATGAAAGATGGGCCGATTGGACAGATTTTTGGCCATATCTTCGATATCAGTTGAGTCTATCAACACCAGGTCAATTATCGTCGATTTATGGCATGTCTGAGGGTATTGAGTATCGTTTGTTGCAGCAGTACGAAAAGTTGCCTGACGAGGCTAATTTTGATGATTGGGTCCAAGCCGTTAAGTCGAAACGAGTAACTTATACAAAAATCTCAAGACTAGCAACTTATATTTTGTTACAAATAAAGCAAAATGAAATTGACAAACAATATAAGCAGCCTTATTATCATGTCTTAGGGTTCTCAAAAAAAGGTCAAACGCTGCTTAATCATTTAAAAAAGGAAGTGCCATATCCTATAATAACAAAAATTAGTAAAAAGGATAAAGAGGGACTTTACCAATTAGATTATCGAGCAGGAATTATTTATGGGCTAGTTAGTCATAAAAAATCGGATCTTTTTAGAAGACCTAAACAAATTAATTAACATACTGTCAAGGATATACCATTGACAATGTTTTTAATCACAGGTATAATCATAAGCGTTGCATTAGGAGGCATATTTGCATGAAATGGTCCTTAGTTGAGTTAAAAAAACAAAGTGATGAACCACTTCAAGTTGACGAAATGTTAAACCTTTCCGAAGGATTAATGCTGCGCAACAAAACAATTACAGCTGTTTCAGAAGTCCATGTTACGGGCATTCTGTCAGCAGATCATCAAGATGTCATTGGTCATTTTAACGTTAGTTTAACAGTTGAAATGCCATCAACACGATCATTAAAGAGTGTCGATGTCCCATTAAATTTTTCAGTTGATGAATTTTATGTAGGCTATCGCGATAAAGCACTTGAACGGTTTGATAAAAATGATGTTGTAATTATTTTGGAAGAAGATATGCTCAATTTGAATTCTGTGATAGAGGATAATGTGTTATTACAGATTCCGATGCAGATACTGACTGATGATGAGAGAAAAGCAGAAGATTTACCAACCGGAGACGACTGGGAAGTTCTTACTGAAGATAAACTCGTACAGGTTAGAAAAGAAAAAGTTGATCCTCGATTTGCCTCATTACAAAATTTTTTTGATAATGATGGTTCTGAAGAGGAATAAACATAACAATACTTTTATTAAAAGTTTTGGATAATTTTAAAGGAGGTGTTTGATAATGGCAGTACCAGCACGTAAAACATCAAAAACACGTAAGAGAATGCGTCGTACGCATTACAAGTTAACTGTCCCAGGTATGAGCGCTTGCCCTAACTGTGGCGAATTAAGAAAATCACATTATGTATGTCCTAGCTGTGGTTTTTATGACGGAAAAGAAGTCGTAAAAGTAAACAACTAAATCTACATTAAGTAAAAAGCCTTAACAACCATGGTGTTAAGGCTTTTTCTGTACAAAAAAAATAAGATTCAATTGAATCTTATTTTTTTTCACTAATTTTCAAACTTATAATTTTGAAGTCTGTCTCTGGATCAAAAAATTGAAAAGGTAATTTGGCATGGCTTTCAATATAAGTTACATTTTTAGCCGGTGTTTTAACAGCCTTAAAAGTGGGCGATTTGATAGATTTAATTAAATCTATCAAATCTAGAAGTAATAACTCTGGTTTGTTACTAAGATTAGACCAGCCTGAAAATTCGGAACGATAATTTTTAAAGATTGTTTTTCTTATCGGACTGATGAAAGCATTACTACTGTCATTTTCGTAAGGAATTGACTGAGATGCGATAGTGTGCTGACTTGTGGTACTATAAATTTGAATTCGACTATCTTTTAAATCTAAAAAATCGGCCGTTAATAATTTGTCGTTAACTTGGACAACTAAGTCAAAAGTAGGGATATTGTTAGAAAATTCTGCTTTTGCGCGACTGTATAAAAAAGTATCGATGGCATAATATAATTCTTGTACTTCAACTAATTTCATATTTGAAAGACCTCCTGAAATCAGTATAACAAAAAAAGGTAAAATAGATAGGAATTTTTGATGTCTAGTGTATAATTGACGTTGAAAGTTAAATGGGTTTATTGACAAAGTCGGTAGCTGATACTTTCTTAGATTACATGGTTTTTGATTCACAAAAAATTAAAGAAATGTAGGAGGTATTATAATGGATAAAGCACAAATTGGTGTTATTGGAATGGCTGTTATGGGTAAAAATCTCGCATTGAATGCTGAGAGTCGTGGCCGTACGGTAGCTATTTATAATAGAACGGGAGCTAAAACTGAGCAAGTTATGAAAGACCACTCAGAAAAAAAATTAGTACCCAGCTACTCAATTAAGGATTTTGCAGATTCATTAGAAAAACCTAGAAGAATTATTATCATGGTAAAAGCTGGCAAACCAACTGATGCTGTTATTGCAGAACTATTACCATTCTTAGATAAAGGTGATGTTTTAATTGATGGTGGTAATACTTACTTTGAAGATACAGTACGCCGTAATGCAGAATTAGATAATTCTGGAATTAACTTTATTGGAATGGGCGTTTCAGGTGGCGAAATTGGTGCACTTGAAGGACCATCAATGATGCCAGGTGGCCAAAAAGAGGCATATGACCTTGTTGCACCAATTCTTGAGGAAATGTCTGCTAAAGCTAGCGATGGGACACCATGTGTGACTTATATCGGTCCTAACGGTGCTGGTCATTATGTTAAGATGGTTCATAATGGAATTGAATATGGTGATATGGAATTAATTTCTGAATCATATCATTTGTTAAGAGATTTATTAGGCCTCTCAGTTGATGAAATCGCTGATATCTTCTCTGACTGGAACAAAGGTGAATTGGATAGTTACTTGATCGAAATTACTGCTGATATCTTAACACGTAAAGATGATTTAGGCACTGGTAAACCTATTGTTGATGTTATCCTCGATCGTGCTGGAAATAAAGGTACTGGTAAGTGGTCATCACAGAGTGCACTTGAATTAGGTGTTCCTCAGTCAGTTATTTCTGAATCTGTTTATGCACGTTACATTTCAGCAATGAAAGAAGAACGTGTTGAAGCAAGTAAAGTTTTACCTAAACCAGAAGTTAAATTAGGTGAATTAGATAAAAAAGAATTAATTGAAAAAATTCGTGAAGCATTATACTTTAGTAAAATCATGAGTTATGCACAAGGATTTGAACAATTACGTGTTGCCTCAGAACATTATGAATGGGATTTAAACTTTGGTGATATGGCTAAGATTTGGCGTGCTGGATGTATCATTCGTGCCCGTTTCTTACAAAATATTACTGACGCATTTGACGAAAAAGCTGATTTAAATAACATCTTATTAGATGGTTACTTCAAAGATATTGTTAAAAAATATCAAGAATCAGTTCGAGATATCGTTGGTATTGCTGTTAAAGCTGGTATTCCAGTTCCTGGATTCAGTGCAGCAATTACGTATTACGATCAATACCGTTCAGAAGTTTTACCTGCTAATTTAATTCAAGCACAACGTGATTACTTTGGTGCTCATACGTATGAACGTACTGATAAACCAGGTTCATTCCACTATACTTGGTATACTGAACAATAAAAAAAGTTAATAAATATACTAAAAAAGGCTATCTAACAACGATTTAAAAGTTGTTAGATAGGCCTTTTTTTCTTTTGGTTACGCTTTTGGTTACGTTTGAGTTAAGTATCTAAATATTGTAATAGTTTTGAAGTTACTGTTATATAGATTTGGGTAATCCTTACATTGGAATGACCAAGTAGATCTTCAATGCTGTTAAAGGAGGTACCGACTCCATGTAAAATTAACAAACACAAAATTGTTATCACTCTTTAAAAATTAACGTTGATATCCTAAATTTGGAGAAGTGACTTTTCCAGTAGATTTATTGACGTCAAATTCTACCATGTGTGTTTCAGTATCGAAGACGGATACAATATATTTATTACCTTTATCTAAAGTATCGCTTGATTTAACTTTTGGTTCCCAGTCGCTTGTCTCATTATTGAATGATTTAAAATAGCTTAAAGCAAGTGATTCAGCTTTTGATTGCGTCATCTTAGTTGATGTAGATGAACTTGTAGATTTTTCAGTGGTAGTAACGTTATTTTTCTCAGCCTCAATACTAGAAGAGCTTGCGGCAATAGAACTTTCAGCTGCGGTAATTGAAGAACTTGCAGCTGAGATGCTAGATGCTTGAGCAGATGATTCTGATGATGCTTTACTTTCGGAAGTTGCTTTTTTTATGGACTCTTTCTTACTTGATTCCTTTTTAGCTTTTATAATACTAGATGATGCAGCCTCAGAAGATGAAGAATCCTTACTTGTATTCTTGCTATTCCCACATGCAGTTAGTGAAAGTAGTGTGATGGCAGTAATCCCGACTATTGTTATTTTTTTATTCATAACACAAATTCCTCCAAATATTTTTATAGTAAAAAGCGAGCAGTGGGAATTGAACCCACTCGAAGTATCTATACGCCCGTTATCTATTTGTTTAATTTAGTGTACTAGTACCATCCCTATAATTAAGAGTAACACCGGCCTCTACATTAAAAATGTAAGTATTGAATTTAATTGAGGAGCTACCAATAGATTGAGCTTCCATTTGTACGCCACGAGCAAGAAGTTCATCTCCTCTGAATATTGGAGTAACGCGGTATCTAATATAGTTATTAGGATGTTCTTTAAGGTAAGTAGCTATATCCATTTCATGGGCAAGCATTTCAGGTGCATTCAGTTCACGAGTACCCGTAATTAAATTCTTTGGATTATTGTTCTGACCTGATAATTGATAACCAATTAAATGGCTACGATTATATAACCATCCGTTACTAATACGTTTATTTTTCCAGCCAGTAGGGTTCCAAGTTAACCCTTCGCGTTTCGCGGTAGGCATTAAAGATTTACTTAACATTGCATTGGCGGTTCCAGCACGATTCAGAGAATCTAGGTTGCTGTACGCTTCCCAAGTACCTTTACTAGTAGATAGGGTGCTTTCGCTGAAAGTAGGAATATTATTATTAACTTCTATTTCAGATTTATCACTATAGTTTAGAGATGATAAATCAAGTGTCTTAGATTTTTTAGTTGTTTCTTTTTTTGAAGAATCTTTACTATCATATTTAGCTAACTTATTTTTTAATTCTTTGATTTCTTTGTTAAGTTTGTCTAATTTCACTTGTTCTTTATCAACTTTATTATTAATTTCTTCTGCTTGCTTTTTGGCAGTATAGTCGTAAGTAACATGTGAATCAGATTTTGCTAAAACGGTAGTCGTGTTACTGATACCAATAAAAGTGAATGATAAAATTAGAACACGTATTAATAAATGATTAGTTGATTTCATTATTTTTTCGCCTTTCTATATCCAGCATCTTGAGCGGCTTGTTCTGTTTGGAAAGTAATCGCATTTGATTTACTCATTTTATAACCAGTTTGACCGGGAGTATGGTAAATTTTAGAATTAGTATTACCGATGATGGATCCTCCGCCAGTAGTAACAGAATCTGCGTTAGATGAATCCGTAGATGTAGAATTATTTTCTTTTTGAACGCTGTTAAAATGTTCTTGTTCTTTTTTTGCAGCTAGTCTTTGAGAACTTTCAGATTTAGATTTAGCTTTAGATTCACTTTCTTTTTCAGAAGTGGCTTTAGATTCTTTCTCATTTAATTTTTTACTCAATGATTCAGCTTCAGATTCTTTTGAAGAAACTTCTTTTTTTATAGATTCATATTTTGACTCTGCCTTTTTCTTATCGGCAGAGCCAACTTTTGTTACGGTAGTAAGGGGCGATTGTTTTTTAGTTGGTTCGGCCTGACTAGTCATCCCAATGCCTACAAGTGAAATGATCAGTACAGCAGTAGGGTACCAAACCCGTTTCTTGATTTTAGTGTATATATTTGGATTTTTAGTTTTTGTCATAAATCTTTTAACTGTGTAGTAAATAATAAAATATATTGAAATAAAAAAAATAAGTGCAAATAAAACGTTCATAATACGTGTTCCTCCAAAGATTTTTGTAATGTAAAATAAGCAATAAAAATTGTCTCAGTAATAAAAGTTATGTTGGTAATCTTTTTAAGACAGAAAGCTTGATTGGGCGGAACTAGATTCTTTGACACTAGCATTTCTACTTGAAGAAGGTGCAGTGATACCAATTAGAACGAGTAAAATAAATGAGATTAGGAAACTAAATAATATTAATTTTCTTGCATGATTAGTATCCTTTTTGTTAATTTTTGCGATAATAAATTTAATAACATATACCAAAAATGTGATAAAAGTAGTAATAAATAAGAGAGCGAAAAAGATACTCATGTGGAAAATCCTCCAGAAATAATATTTTTAGTGAAATATTGCGTAATTAGATTATGATGGACATACTCTATATCAATACAATTTTACTATTAAACTTTATAATAGTATATGAAAATAATTATTAGATGAACGTTATGAATATGTCACATTGGGATTAACGTTAAGACGTTAGTTTATGGATATGAAAGAAAAATTAGGCTGAAAAAATCTATTGAATCCCGAAAATATAAAGAATTATTTGTATAAAAATAGAGTGGATTTTCCCACTCTATAAAAAGGCTAATTTTTGGAGTCACTACTGTTTAGAACTAAAATAAAATCGGTTTGGATAGCATCGCCTAAAACAAAATCATGTTGGCTATGTTTTGTTAAGCCTTGTTTTTCATAAAAGGAGAGGGCAGGTTTATTATGTTCCCAAACTCCCAACCAAAGTTGATCTTTTTTAAATTCTTTGGCAACCTCTTTAGATTTTTCAAATAGAAGTTGACCTAATCCCATTTTTTTGTGATTTTTGCGAATGTAAATTCGTTGGATTTCTAAGCCGTTCGGAAAGTCATCTTCAGTTTGTGCGTCGTTAATATTTAATTTTAAATATCCAGTTAACTCATCATTAACATGTACGAAGTAAAAGAATGCATTTGGATCATTTAATTCACTCGTTAATTGTGGTAAAGAATAAGCGGTATCCAAAAAATCTTGTAAATCTTTTGGATCGTTATCTGCAGCGAAAGTATCAGTAAAAGTTTCAATGCTAATCTTTTGTAATATTTCTAAGTCATTAATTGTGCAAAGTGTGATAATAGGTGTCATCGCTTTTTCTCCTTATATGTAATCTAAAATACTTATAGTAATAGTAGCCTAAAGCTGAAAAATAAACAAATATTAAAATAATATAGCATAATCCTTGACTCTGAGTGCACTCCAAGTGTTTAACTTAGTATATTAAATAAAAAGGGAGCGATTTAAATGAATACAGTTACATTAAATAATGGAGTGAAAATGCCACAACTAGGTTTTGGCGTGTATCAAATTCCTTTAGAAGAAACTGCAGAGGCAGTTTATCAAGCGATTAAAGTAGGATATCGATTACTAGATACAGCGATTGCCTATGGAAACGAAGTTGAAACTGGGGAAGCTATCCAAAGAGCGATCACTGAAGGATTAGTGACACGAGAAGAGTTGTTTGTCACAACCAAATTATTTATCCAACATGTTGGTGAAGAAAAGGCGATGAAGGCAATTGATGAATCACTAGAAAGAATGCAGTTAGATTATCTAGACTTATTCTTGATTCACCAACCATACGGTGATGTATATGGTGCTTGGCGCGCTTTAGCTACCGCACAATCTGCTGGGAAAATACGTGCTATTGGGGTGTCTAACTTTGATATCGGAAAATTAATAGAATTCTCTCATATGAATGGTGTGGCTAAAGTTCAAGTTAACCAAATAGAAGTGAACCCATGGAATCAACGTTTAACGGATGAAGCCTATCATGAAAAATTAAGCATTCAAATGGAAGCATGGGCACCTTTTGCTGAAGGCCGGTTAGACTTATTTAAAAATGAAACATTGTCAAAAATTGGTAAACAATACGGTAAATCAGTTGGACAAGTTATTCTAAAATGGTTAATGCAACGTGGTATTGTAGCACTTGCTAAATCTGTGAGACCGGAACGAATGGCAGAAAATATCGACATATTTGATTTTGAATTAACAGTGGAAGACATGGCAACTATTACTGCCTTAGACAAACAAGAATCTGCCTTCTTTGATCATAATGATCCAGAAAGAGTTGAACGGTTCATGGAATTATTGTCATAAATTACCTGAAGTAAAGTTATTTTGCCAATGGTAAATAAAATATAAGTATAAGTATATAACGGAAAAGAAGCATTTGGGATAATTTTATCTATTTGAAGTGGAACCCCCTAAGTTGGAGAAAAATCTAACTTAAGGGGTTTTATTGTGTTCTTAGTTGAAATAAAGGAAAAAACTTTAATAGTTAACCAATGAGGTAGTATGGAATAAGATAATCCGTAACTATTTTTTAAGACGCTAAGGTATAATTTCGATATTCTAATATCCTAACTTAACGGCACACTTAGAAAATATAATGTGGTTTGGTGGAATTATTTTGTCAGAGAATAAAACCTTTTCATATAAGGTTTTTGAAGAAGTTATTTTGAGTATGCTGAATGGAGAAATCCGTGTTAACGTTGTAAAAGAAATTGAAATGGCAAAATTTATAATTGAATTATCGGTTTTACTGATTAAAGCTGCTGGTATCGAATAACTAATTCCAATTTTTAGTTTTCATTTTAATAAAGCGTTAATGATATATTTTTTAAAGTTAACGGTTTGTTATATTAATTTTATTACTCTTTTAGTTAATAATATATTAAAAAAACGGTTAAAAAGTGCTTGAATACCTATATGAGTTGAGCAGTGCAAAGTGTATGCAAGAATATCATTTAATGGTAGAATAAGAAAAGTAAGATATCGGTTAAAAATTGTGTGTATATGGATGAGAAAATAAAATAAAACTAACAGGAGATCATGAAAATATGAGTCGTATTCTAATAATTGAAGATGAAAAAAATTTAGCGCGCTTTGTTGAATTAGAATTACAACATGAAGGATTTGAAACTGAGGTTCATTTTGATGGGCGAACGGGTCTAGAAGCTGCTTTAAATGAAGATTGGGATTCAATTCTACTTGATTTAATGTTACCTGAATTAAATGGTCTTGAGGTTTGTCGCCGTGTACGACAAGTTAAAAATACACCAATCATTATGATGACGGCTCGTGATTCAGTTATTGACCGCGTATCTGGCTTAGACCATGGAGCAGATGATTATATTGTTAAACCATTTGCAATCGAAGAATTATTGGCGCGTTTACGTGCATTGTTACGTCGTATTGATATAGAGGGTGAACAAAATGTTGCAAAACAGACAACTGTCACTTACCGTGATTTAACAATTGAAAAAGAAAATCGTGTTGTTCGTCGTGATGAAGAAGTTATTGAGCTAACCAAACGTGAATATGAACTACTTTTAGCTTTAATGGAAAGTGTTAATGTTGTTTTAGCTAGAGATGTTTTATTAGCTAAAGTTTGGGGATATGAATCAGAAGTTGAAACAAACGTTGTGGATGTTTATATTCGTTACTTACGAAATAAAATAGATCGTAGCGGTGAAGAAAGTTATATTCAAACGGTCAGAGGAACAGGGTACGTAATGAGATCATGAGAAAAAAAATAACCCAGCATCCAAAAGAAGTAAGACGTATGTCACTTAAATGGAAATGGGCATTAGGAACGGCAATAGGTGTTTTACTTATATTTGCCGTTTTTTCTGCGCTTATTTTTCAGAGTTTTAGTGGCGTTTTATTAGATAAAGAAAAAAAAGATGTACAAGATACTTTAAGAACGGTGACGCAACAGTTAAGTCGTGAGAATCAAGACTTAACAATTTCAAGTACTGCACAACATTTAAAACCGATAAATGCAGATTCTCGACCAGATAAAGACGAAAATAACTTGTACTCAAATGCAGTAATTGTTAATTTATCAAGAGAAAATATTGCAGTAGGTGTTTATAATTTGAAGCAACAAGAAGTTTTTGCTTCAAGAAATTTAAACGTACCATTTGTTAAAAAAAATAAAATGACGTTTACTAGCCAAACAATTGATGGCGCAAATGGATATGTTGCTAGAAGAGCTATTTATTCATCTAAAACTGGCAAAAAAATCGGGTATGCACAAGTAACTAATGCTTTAGAAAATTACCATAAAATTAGTAATAAATTAATTCTAATTTTTATTGTTTTAATTATTACGGCAACCTTTGGTAGTGCTATATTAGGGTATATCCTGGCATCTTGGTTACTGAGACCGATTGAAGTAGTGAACGAAACTATTGATATTATTAATGAAGGCGAAACACCAATTGGACATGTACGTGTCCCAGATATGCATAGAAATGATGAGTTATCTGATTTGGCGGACTTGTTCAATAGTATGCTAGATAGGATGGAGCGCTACGTTGATCAACAGCAACAATTTGTTGAAGATGTCTCACATGAGTTAAGAACCCCTGTAGCAATAATTCAAGGTCATATGGAATTATTGAACAGGTGGGGTAAAGATGATCCGGCAGTTCTAGCGGAGTCGATTGAAGCATCTTTGCAAGAAATTAATCGTATGAAGAGTTTAGTTCAAGAAATGCTTGATTTATCAAGAGCTGAACAAGTAGAGATGACATTTAAAAATGAGTTAGTTGATGTCCGATTAGTTGTTTTACAAATTTTCAATGATTTTAAAATGATACATCCCGATTTTACGTTTATTTTAGATGAAGATTTTAATGGAGAAAGTTTGGTAAAAATATCGCATAATCACTTAGAACAAGTTTTAATTATTCTAATGGATAATGCCGTTAAATATTCAGAAACAAGAAAAGAAATTCATATTTCAGCATCAAAAGATATGAAAATGGTTCAAATTGCTATTCAAGATTTTGGTGAAGGAATTTCTAAAGATGACTTAAAAAATGTTTTTAATCGCTTCTATCGCGTTGATAAAGCTAGAAGTCGTGATAAAGGCGGTAATGGTCTTGGATTATCAATCGCACAAAAACTCATTATGGGTTATAAAGGAACATTAGTGGTAGAAAGTGTTGAGAAGCGTGGTTCAATATTCAGAATTTCGTTGCCTCTAGCTACTACTAAACCAACCGAAAAGATAAGAAGAGACTAGTGTTGAAATGCAATACAAAAATTTAGACAGTATAATAAAAAAAGCTTACCATTCTTAGAGCAATTCTAAGAATGGTAAGCTTTTTTTAATGGTTAATCTTTATTTGCGGTTTTGTTTACCAGCATTACGATTACGATTATTTTTTGCTACATTTGAAAGATTATCTTCAACATTATCAATTGTTTGTTCCACTGTTTCTTCAACAGCATCAATTGTTGAACGTTCTCTAACAATTGGTGGGTTCTTAGCAAGTTCAGCTTGAATTTCGCGACGAATCTTAGGACGCATTAACATAATTATAAATGTTTGAACACAAGCGAAGAGGCCACCGATGAAGAAGTAGAGACCAATACCTGCTGGCGCACTCATTGTAACAAAGACCATCATAACTGGACTAGCAATTAACATTGTTTGCATTGTTTTCTTTTGTTCTGGCGGAATGCCAATTGTTGAAATGAATCCTTGACCCAAATACACAATGAAACATAGCACAGTAAAGATAATTGATGGTGTACCTAATTTAATGCTAAAGAAGACAGCATCCTTTAATTCTGAAGAATATAAGATTGCAGCGTATAGCGCAGCAAAAATTGGCATTTGAACTAATAATGGTAGGCAGCCAATTCCGCCAGTCATGCTGACGTTGTTATCTTTATAAAGTGCCATCATTTCTTGACTGATAGCTGCTTTTTCTTCTGAACTTTTAGCATTTTTTTGTCGTTCTTGAATGACTTTTAATTGTGGTTGAATCGAACCCATTTTTTCTTGTTGAACGGTCGCTTTTTTCGATTGATTAATCATCATTGGCATAAGTGCCAAGCGAATGACGATTGAGATAACGATAATTGCTAGACCGTAGTTGTTACCTAGATGAGCGGATAACCAGTCAAGCAATCCCTGAGTTGGTTTTGCTAAATAGTCGTAAACCATCCCAAAAGGATTACCATTCTTGTCTCTGCGGACGCATCCCGATAGGAACAGGACAAGCGCCATGAATATTGGGAGCATTGTTAAACGTTTAATCTTTTTCATTAATATATTTTCCCCTCTTAAAGTGACTATATCGATTACTATACTTTAAATATAGGGGGATTTCAATGGGCTATAAATAAATCGTAATTAGTAAATAACGGTAAAGGCAGTCGGCATATAATTAGTTAAGGAGGTTTCTTTATAATCAGTCACCTTACCGGCTGGTGTAGGTGAATTTTTAACTTTTTGAATAAATTTTTCTAATTGGGTATTATCTGAACTACTTGCTTTAATTGTGACGCTGTCATCAAAATTATTTTGTACTGACCCGTAGATGCCTAGATCATCGGCTAATCTCTTCGTCGTATATCTGAAGCCAACACCCTGCACGCGACCAAAAACAGTTATTTGAATAGCACTCATAATGTAATCCCTCCATATTATAAAGTAGATATAGGCATTTATTGCTTTCATTATAACTGGAAAAGATGATAATGACCAACTAATGCTATTTTAAATATGCTATAATTATTTCCAATAGTAAGAGGGGTACATTTATGGAAAAAATTAATTCAACACAGAATGCTAAGATTAAATACTGGAAAAAATTACAAACTAAAAAAGGTCGTAAAAAGGAAAATAAATACCTTTTAGAAGGCTGGCATTTAGTTAAAGAAGCACTCATGGCAAACACAAAAATTGAATATTTGCTTGTTACTAATGATTTTAGATATTTTGATGAAATAGCCGATACGACAATTGAGCAAGTAGAAATCTCATCTGAAGTTAGTTTATATCTTGCTGACACGAGTACGCCACAAGGTATTTACGCGGTAACTGAGATGGAAGAAAATCAACAATTATCAGTTGACCATTTAACTGGTGGCTGGTTAATGCTAGATGGTGTTCAAGATCCAGGAAATATTGGAACAATGGTTAGAACTGCCGATGCTGCCGGTTTAACAGGTGTCATTTTTGGTGAGGGTAGTGCAGATAGTCATCATCCTAAAGTTTTACGTTCGATGCAGGGAAGCCAATTTCATGTTCAATTAGTGGATGCCGATTTAATGGAAGTTACTACCTTATTCAAAGAAAATAATATTGCTATTTATGGTTCTGAATTAAATGAAGATGCACTTAGTTATCGTGAGATTTCTGCTACAGATAATTTTGGTTTAATTATGGGAAATGAAGGTAACGGGATGCGTAATGACCTGTTAAATGAAACGGATGCTAATTTATATATTCCAATTAAAGGTCGTGCTGAATCGTTAAATGTCGCTATTGCTGCAGGTGTACTAATGTTTCATCTTAAAGCTTAATTATGATATTTGGTGAAATTATTACGATTTACTAAAGATAACTGATTGCGCTTGCAATAGGTGCTCAATCAGTTATGATGGAGATAGGAAAAAATATTTTGGGGGCGTACTAGTATATGAAAAAAGATTCGTATCTTGATGATGAATTATATATGAGTTATGTTGGAGACCTTTTGGCAAAACCAGAAGTTCAAAGATTAAGTGAATATACACAACATCATTTTTCTACTCGATTAGAACATTCAATCTCAGTTTCCTATGACAGTTATCGTATCGCTAAAAGATTACATTTAAATGCAAAAGCAACGGCAAGGGCCGGATTATTACATGATTTATTTTACTACGATTGGCGTACAACTAAATTCGATCGCGGTACACATGCTTGGATTCATCCGCGTATCGCTATTAGAAATGCAGAGAAGTTAACGACATTATCTGATTTAGAAAAAGATATCATCATGAAACATATGTGGGGTGCTACTGTTGCACCACCTAAATATCCAGAGGGATATATTGTAACCATGGTTGATAAATATGAAGCAACAAGTGAAGTTTCATCACCGTTAAAAAATAAATCAAAACATAGCTTTCAGCAATTAATTGCAATTTTAAAATAGTTTTAAAAAGGATAGGCCTACAGGCTTATCCTTTTTGTTTTTTCGAAAACGAACCAATTTGTTTACTTTTTGTTAGTTAATGATAAAATATAGTAATAAAGTAACTGAGGAGGGGTTAATTATGCAAGTTGTTCAAGAAAAAACAAATTATGAAATGTGTCCTAAATTTGAAAAAACTTTTTCAATATTAGGTAAAAAATGGAACGGTTTAATTATTAACGTTTTATTGGATGAAGGACCTCAACGATTTAAAGAATTAGCTCAAAAGGTTGATAAATGCAGTGACCGTGTATTAGTTGAACGTTTAAAAGAACTTGAAGATACTAATATTATCTCAAGAGTCGCCATCGGTGAAACTAGTCGTAGTTTTTATGAGCTTACTGAACAAGGAAAAGACATGAAAAATATGATGGATAGCGTCCATACATGGTCAGAAAAGTGGTATACACTTAAAGATTGCGAGTAAGACTTGACGATAGGCTTTGATACCTTTAAACTATGAATATAGAATAAAGGCTTAGACAGAAAATAGTAGATATTTTTCTTGGATTTAAAGGGATGGTTAGCTAGACTGAAACTAACCAATAAATAAAATATTGAATTCACTTCTAGAGCTGTTAATTAATGTAGGCTAACTTAAATCATGCAATTAACCGGTTAATGGCCGTTATCATTTTGAGTGTTTGGGAATTTGTATTCTCAAAAACAAGGGTGGTACCGCGAGACCTCGTCCCTTTTTAGGACGGGGTCTTTTTGTGTCTAAAATCTATCAAAACAACTAATAAAGGAGTCGATATTAATGGATTTAAAAGAGAAATTACTTGAGTTACAAGAAAAAGGCTTGAAACAAATTCGTGAATCAGAGGATCTAAAACAAATTAATGCTATTCGTGTTAATTTACTTGGAAAAAAAGGACCAATCACAGAAGTTTTAAGAGGTATGAAGGAATTATCAGCCGAAGAACGACCTAAAATTGGTAGCTTTTCTAATACCATTAAAAATGAGTTAGCTGAAGCTATTCGTGTGAAAAATGAAGAACTTGAAATTAAAATGACTGCTAAAAAGTTGGAAAAAGAAAAAATCGATGTAACGCTACCAGGTGCCCAAATTCAATTAGGGCAGCCACATGTTATTATGCAAGTGATTGAAGAATTGGAAGAGCTCTTTTTGGGTATGGGGTATCAAGTTGTTTCAGGTCCAGAAATAGAAGAAGACCATTACAATTTTGAAATGTTGAACTTACCTGCGGATCATCCCGCTCGTGATATGCAAGATACATTTTATATTACAAAAGAATTATTAATGAGAACACAAACATCACCCGTTCAAGCAAGGACAATGGAAACACATGATTTTTCAAAAGGACCATTAAAAATGGTTTCACCTGGTAAAGTTTATCGACGTGATACAGATGATGCAACGCATTCACATCAATTTCACCAGTTCGAAGGGTTAGTAATCGACAAACATATTACGATGGCAGACTTAAAGGGAACGATTGAACTGATTGCTAAAACAATTTTTGGAGAAGAACAAGAAATTCGGTTACGACCAAGTTACTTCCCATTTACGGAACCGTCAGTTGAAGTCGATGTGACCTGTTTTAAATGTGCGGGTAAAGGGTGCTCAATCTGTAAATACACAGGCTGGTTAGAAGTTTTAGGCGCTGGAATGGTACATCCTAATGTATTAAGAATGGCCGGTGTCGACCCTGAAGTATACGGTGGTTTTGCCTTTGGTTTAGGACCAGATCGTTTTGCGATGCTTAAATATAGTATCGACGATATTCGTCATTTTTATTTAAACGATAATCGATTCCTGTCACAATTTACGAAAAGAGGTTAGAGATAATGAAAGTATCTAAAAATTGGTTGAATGAATATTTAACATTAGAAATTGAACCTGAAATTATTGCTGAAAAAATAGCTCGTACAGCCGTTGAAATTGATAGCGTTGAACGTCCTTCTGAAGGACTTAAAAAAATTGTTGTTGGATATGTTGATAGTTTGGTACCACATCCAGACTCTGATCATTTAAATATCTGCCAAGTTGATGTTGGTGAAGGATCTCTTAGTCAAATCGTTTGTGGCGCACCTAATATTGCCGCAGGGCAAAAAGTTATTGTTGCATTACCCAATTCTAGAATTGCTGATAATGTTAAAATCAAACGTGGTAAAATGCGCGGACAAGCTTCTGAAGGTATGATTTGTGCATTACAAGAAATTGGATTTTCAGATAGTGTCGTGCCTAAAGAATTTGTAGAAGGTATCTACGTAATGCCAGAAAATGCAATTCCTGGTGAATCAGTCTTTGATTACTTAGGTATGAATGATGACATTATTGATATTGATGTGACACCAAATCGTGCTGATATGTTAAGTATGCGTGGGGTAGCACATGAACTATCTGCTGACTATGATGTTCCGGCAACATTTAAGCATCCAGAATTGAAAGAAACATCTACTGAAAAAATTGAAGATTACATTTCTTTATCGTTGCCTGATAAAACGTTAGCACCCACATATTCGATGCGCGTGATTAAAGATTTAACAATTAAAGCAAGTCCAATGTGGTTACAAATTCGTCTTTGGAACGCAGGCGTTAGACCTATTAATAATGTCGTTGATGTGACCAATTATATATTGATGGATTATGGTCAACCATTACATGCCTTTGATTATAATAAATTGGGAAGTAAAGATATTTTAGTAAGAACAGCTATTGCTGGCGAAAAGATTACAACACTAGATAGCGAAGAACGTGAATTAAAAGAAAAAGATATTGTGATTACAAATGGTAAAACACCGATTGCTATTGCTGGGACAATGGGTGGCGAATCAACACAAATAACCGACGAAACTGTGACAGTTGCGATTGAATCTGCAGTATTTAACAATTCAATGGTTAGAAAAACAGCACGCACACATGGTATTCATAGTGAAGCCTCAATGCGATTTGAACGTGGTATTAACGTTGAAACAGTACAAGAAGCACTTGATGCAGCAGCAGAGTTAATCGCTAATTTAGGTGATGGAACAGTTGTGTCGGGTACGGCAAGTGCAAGTAAGCTAGAAGCAGAGTCAACTTTTGTTGATACAACGGTGGCACATATTAATGGTGTACTTGGGACTGAATTATCAGAATCTGAAATCACTAAATTATTTAAACAATTAGGATTTACGGTTGTAAATCGCGATGGTACTTTAAATGTTGAAGTTCCTGCAAGACGTTGGGATATTAGTATTGAAGCAGATTTAGTAGAAGAAATCGCGCGTATTTATGGATACGATAATATTCCTTCTACACTACCAACTGGCAAAATGACTCCTGGTAAATATACTTATAAACAAAAAATGATTAAACAGGCGCGTCATATTTTGGAATCAGCTGGGTTATCTGAAGTTATTAGTTATGGATTAACAACGGAAGAAAAAGCTGGTAAATTTATTTTTGAAGAAAAAGATGTTTTTACGACAAATTTAATGTTCCCAATGAGCTCAGAACGAACAACAACAAGAATGAACTTAATCAGCGGGTTATTAGATGATTTAGCGTACAATGAAGCACGAAAATCTGACAATCTTGCTTTCTATGAACAAGGAAGAGTCTTTTTCCGCAGTGAGGGCGAAGAGCGACCTACTGAAATTGAACATATTGCAGGTGCAATGACAGGATTATTTAAACTTGCAAATTGGCAAAATGAAAAACAACCTGTTGATTTCTTCATGATTAAAGGTGTTGTTGAACAATTATTAACACAATTAGAATTAGTTGATGATGTTACTTATGTATCTTCTGAAAGTCATGAAGATATGCATCCAGGACGAACAGCTGATATCTATTTAAAAGATGAATTAATTGGTTTTGTCGGCCAAGTACATCCTAATTCAGCTAAAGAATTTAATTTAAAGGAAACATACGTTTTCGAATTAGATCTTCAAAAATTAGTTGATGCGAAAAAAGCAGACCGATTATTTGCGCCTATTTCTAAATTCCCATCAGTTACTCGTGATGTGGCCCTCCTAGTTGCTAATGATATAGCTAACAGTGAGATTGAAGCGTTAATTAAAAAACAAGGTGGAAAGTCTTTAATTGATGTTCATTTATTTGATCTTTATCAAGGATCTCATATTGAAAATGGCATGAAATCCCTTGCTTATACGTTAACTTATCAAGATATTACAAAAACTTTGGTTGAAGAAGATGTCACAAATGATTTTAACCGTGTTATCGAAGCTTTAAAAGAGACGCTTAGGGCTGATATTCGATAATTTAGGACGCAGCTTAATAATACTTATTATTAAGCGTGAGGAGGTTAAACAATGAAAAAAGATGATACATCTCCAGAATTACCGCCAGAGAATAATAAAAACCAGGCTAAGAAAATTATTGCAGGGGTCATTGCATTATTATGTATATTACTACTGACAATATTGTTTATGACCTATAGATATATCAAGGCATCTTTAGATCCACTAGATAAAAATAATAATAAAATTGAACAAGTTTATATTCCAATTGGATCAAGTACAAAACAAATTGGAACAATTTTAGAAAAAAATAAAATTATTAAAAGTGGTACGGTGTATACGTACTATGTCAAGCAAAAAAAGGTGTCACAATTTAAGGGCGGCTACTATCAACTTAAGGCATCTATGAGTTTGGATAAAATTGCTTGGACACTTCAACAAGGTGGAAGTAGTGAGCCTATACAAAATAAATTAGCGAAAGTATTAGTTGGTGAGGGAACAACAATTAACCAAATCGGTAAATCCATTTCAAAAGAAACAAATTTTTCATATAATGATTTTATTAAATTAATGAAAAATAAAACTTTTTTGGATTACTTAGATAAAAAATATCCAGATCTTTTAGATACCACTATGGCATCTAAAAACGTGAGATATCCTTTAGAAGGTTATTTGTTCCCAGCTACGTATACTGTTTATAAAAAAACAACGTTAAAAAATCTTGTTGAGCAAATGATTGTTAAAGCAAATGATGAATTATCGCCTTATTATGCAACAATAAAAAAACAAAAATTAACAGTACAAGAGGTCATTTCTCTCGCTTCATTAGTTGAAAAAGAGACGGAAAACCATAAAGATCGTCAAAAAATTGCCGGTGTTTATTTCAATCGAATTGCATCAGAAATAACGTTACAATCAAAAATATCAGTTAGTTATGCGCTAAATATACCGCAAAAAGATTTAACGTCAGCTGATTATTACGTGGATAAACCATATAATTTGTACGTTTATAAAGGATATGGACCTGGTCCATTTAACAATGCTAGTTTAGATTCTATCCAGGCTGTTTTGACACCATTGGACAGAAAGAAAGGTAATTTCTATTTTATTTTCAATTCAAATTCTAAAAAAATAGAATATTCTAAAACGTATGAATATTACCAAGCATTTTCACCTATGACACAGGCTGATAATGATTATGTTCAATAATCCACGCAACCGGTTTACAATCACAAAATTAAATGTTAACCTGATAGGCATATTGAACTTATTAATTTTAAGAGGAGTAAGTGATGGCAGAAGATAAAGTATATCCAATGACCGTAGACGGTAAAGTTAAACTTGAAGAAGAACTTGAAACATTAAAAACAAAAACGCGTGCAGAAATTATTAATCGTATTAAGATTGCACGTAGTTATGGCGATTTATCAGAAAATTCAGAATATGAATCAGCTAAAGATGAACAAAGTTTTGTTGAAGGCCGAGTTAAAACAATTGAACATATGCTCCATTATGCAGAAATTATTGATAACGCTGGTGTAGATGCTGACGAAGTTTCTGTTGGTAAAACAGTTTCATTTATGGAACCTGGTGAAGAGGAAGAAACATACACGATTGTTGGTGCGGCAGAAGCTGACCCAATGTCTGGTAAAATTTCAAATGAATCACCAATCGCTAAAGGATTAGTTGGCCATAAATTAAATGAAACAGTAACAATTGAAACACCAAATGGTAATTTTGAAGTCAAAATTACCGATGTTAAAGATAATTTATAAAAGCTAAATATAAAAGATTAAGTTGCAAATCATTTGTTACTTAGTCTTTTTTTATTAAATTAAGTAGGTGAGATAAGTTGAAAAAGAATTTTGCAATAATCGGTTTAGGTCGATTTGGTGCGAGTGTTTGCGAAACGTTGATTGAGTATGGGCAAGAAGTTTTAGTTATTGATAGGGATGAAGCTCGTGTAAATGATTATATGGATATTGCAACACATGCTGTTGTTGCCGATGCACAAGATGATGAAGCTTTAAAATCAATCGGTATTCGTAATTTTGATCATGTGATTGTCGCAATTGGTGAAGATATTCAAGCAAGTATCTTAGTCACATTGATGGTTAAAGAATTAGGTGTTCCTGTCGTAACGGCTAAAGCATTGAATAAATATCACGCTCGTGTACTCCAAAAGGTTGGGGCAGATCATATTGTTCATCCTGAACGAGATATGGGAATCAAGTTGGGTAGGGCATTAAGTTCTAATCATTTGTTAGATTACTTAGATTTAGATGATGATTACCGATTGGCAGAAATTGATATGACAGATCCGAGATATGTTAATAAGACATTAGATGAATTAAATTTCAGATCAACATTTAATTTAAATGTAATCAGTATTAGACGTGGTAAAGAAATGATTATTTCACCATTAGCAGATCAAATTATTTTACCAAATGATCAGGTACTGATTATTGGTGAAACAAAAGCTGTCACAGAATTTGATGAAAAAATGAACAAGACTAAATAAAAGGACAAGATTGCATATTGCAATCTTGTCCTTTTGTATTATACAAAAACTATTTAATCAATCTTTTTGTGTGAACGATAATTGGCTTAATAAGTATCAAGAGAATAGCCAAAATTGAGACGATCAAACCAATACCCATGTATGGTGGCCAATAGATAAGTTTAACGGTATGATTTCCCTTAGCAACTTTAAAGCTGAGAAAAGTATTCAATGATTTATTAGTTGCTACGGATTTACCATCAACTTTAACATGCCAACCTTTACTGTATGGAATCGTTGTAAAGACGACTTGATGATTACGTTTAACTGATATTGAACCTGTGATTGAATGTTGATTGTATTTTGTAACGTTTAATTCACTAGATTTTAGTTGCTTAATTTGGGATTTAAATGAATTAACATTCATTTGATAAAGCGTAAAGTTTTCTAAGAAAAGGGTTCTTTTCTTTAATTTAGCTGTCAGAACTATTTTTTTACCTTTATTATTGGATGCAATATTAACAACAACTGTATTTCGATACGTTTTATATTGTTTTAATTCGTGACCATTTAATTTAAATAAAACATTATCAGTACTTAATCCTGAACCTAAGGTTAAATAATAAGCATCGTTTGTTGTTGGTGTGTATGTGAAAGTGACTAGTCCAGATTTATTTAGTTTCGTTTTTGTTAGAATAGAATTTGTTAAATTAATTTGTGAACCAACGTTATCAAAATTGACAGTATTAAAATTAATTGGTGTAAATAAAGCATCGTTATTAATACCGGTTAGAGCAGATAACCAATCAGACTGATATCTTAATGGGTTAGTTGTTTTATTCTTGTTTGTCAATATAGTATCATTTGCTGCATAGCCAATTGATAAAGCATACGGATTTTTAACCGTTTCAGTTAACGAGTTATTTGAGACAGGTCTATAGTAAGCTGTATCAGGTTTTTCAGTTAGTGGTGTCAATGTTTCTAACTGTGTGTCCAATGCCTTAGAAGTCCGTAATTGTTTTGGTGTAAAAACGTACTTCATATTTAATAGGGCATCTGTTACCAAGGTACCATTTGAGTAAGTGACATAATTATCACCATCAGGTTGTCCTATCTTACCGTAAAAAGTTGGGATTGATTTTGAAAAAGCAGAACTAAAATGGGAACCGCTGAAAAAATCAGCTGACATGGCATCATTTTTAGTCCGACTGTATGTTTGTGCGACACGATAGAAAGAATTATCAATTTTTTTTAACGATTTACTTTCAGTTGCTAGGGCAGTCGTTGACACGTCGTATTCACTTGTAGATAAATAACTAATGTTATCTAATGAATAAACAGCGTTACATGACATCTCAGCTATTACACTTGCAAATAACAACCATTTGAATGAAGGTGATGCATGATCTTGGAACTGAATTAAAATTAACGTTAAAAGAATAAATAAAATTGATAGGAATAAAGTTTCATCAGATAAATAACTATAAGATTCTTTTGATATAAATAAGTACGTAAACATTCCGATGAATAAAAGACCTACAATACTCAATTTCCAGAATTTTATAGGATTAAAGTACTCAAATTGTTGAGCAGCTAAAAGGATAATCCAAAAGCAAAATACAAATGAAAAACGATAAGGATACCAAACTGGAAATTGCATTCCGTGCCATAGTAAATCTAAAGGTTCAAAGCACATCGATAGGATCAAGAAACTTGTGATTAAAAAAGAGACAACCCGTTCTTTAATTGAAAAACGGTTATTCATGAAATATAAGATAAAACCAATTAAAGCCAAACTCCCTACAAAAATATTAGGGAAACCAGAAGGCATTTGATCAAAATTGAATGAACCAATCACAAATTTTGAAAGCATCGCTAAAGGATTATATTCAATTTTTGCTTTAATAGATTCTTCCGTGTATTCTCCCTTACTTGAAAGCAATGAGAATAGAGTTGGAAAGAGGATAATTGCTGAAATTGCTACAGAAACTAGAGATTTATAGATGAAAATCCATGATTTTTTAAAAAATTGTTTAACTGATAGAGATACACGACTTGTTGTATATAAGAAATATAAAATCATAAAAAGACAGACCATATAACCCATATAATAGTTAACGATTAAAAGTAACGCAAGCCACCAAGTATAAGCCCAACTTTTTGAATTCAACTGTAATTTTTCAAAGCCTAAAATAACTAAAGGTAATAGAATAACAGCGTCTAACCATAATAAATTAAGTTGGTTAGCAATCGTCCAACCCATTAGCGCATACGCTGTGGCAAATAATGGGATATAAAGTGAAGTCATTCTTGTTGTTTTCTTTAATAATAAACCGAACGTAAGGCCTGATAAGGCATATTTTAAAAGGGTGACTACCATAACACCCGCTAAAATTGATTTTCCTGGAAATACTAAGAAAATAAGATTAAAAGGACTCATTAAGTAGTATGCCCACTCACCTAACATATCACCACCAATTGCTTGTGAAAATGAATAGAAAAAACTAGTAGGATGATGGAGAAGTGTGGCTCTAAAATAAGAGAAAAAATCAATATATTGCTGACCTAAATCAACAGTTAATAGAGAACTATTCCCAAAAGGATACATTTTGCGGCCAATAAAGTAACAAAGCATAATGAATAAAGGAATAAGGAAACTTAGAAGGAGTACATGATTCTTTTTAAGATAATTTTTAAGCTTAACCATTTTAAAACCTCTCTGACTATTAATGTATGGTAATAAGAATAGCATATTTGGGACTTTACCGCATAAATCAGCAGCAGATAAAAATATATTTAATCTGATTATTAAAGTTTTTATTATAATATAAATTGTTAGCCTGTTTATTGGGCCAATGAATCTTAAAAATGTGGTAATATGGTAAATGATATATTTATACGAATTAAAAGACTAATAATGATACAGTGAGAGGTAATTAAACGTGAAACTTCCAAAAACAAAACAAGGTCGAAGCAAACAAAATAAATCACATATTCCATTTAGATTAAATTTCCTGTTTTTTATTGTTTTCCTACTTTTTGCAGCATTACTGGCGCAGTTAGCCTATTTACAAATTTTAAACGGAGCTTCATTTGAAGCGACAGTTAATAGTACGGATACGACAACAGAAACTAAGAATGTACAGCGTGGGATGGTTTATGACTCAACAGGTAAGGTTCTAGTTGGTAATAATTCTTCTCGAGCAATTACTTATACAAAAGGATCAGGTATCCTATCGCCTGATTTATATAAGATAGCTAATAACTTAGTAACCTATGTCAGTATTGATACGAGTAAATTAACAGACCGCAATGCTGCTGATTACTACTTAGCGGATAAGGGGCATTTAAAAGCTGTCACTGCTGCTGTAAAAAAAGAAAAAAATTTAACATCTGCTGAGTTAAACAAATTATCAACTACTGATTTTAATACATTGACAGTAGCATATGCTGTTAAAAATAACATTGATTCATTAACTGATGAAGAAAAAGAAGCTGCTACTGTTTTTGGGAAAATGACGGGTGCTTATTCATTATCAACTGTTTACTTAAAAACCTCTGATGTTTCCGATAAGGAGATGGCTGAAGTAGGTGAACATTTATCAGGGATGAATGGGATTAAAATAGGAACTAACTGGTCACGAAGTTACCCAAATGGTAAAAGTATGAACAGTATCATCGGAAATGTCACTAGTGAAGCTACTGGGCTACCTAGTGATAGCGTGGAAACGTTAATGACTGAAGGTTATTCACGAAATGATAGTGTTGGTCAGAGTTATTTAGAAAAACAATATGAAGATGTTTTAAAAGGAACAAAGTCACAAACTAAGGTTGAAGTGGCTAATAGTAAAATAGTAAAACAAGTACAAGAATATAGTGGTAAAAAAGGTGATAATCTCGTCTTAAATATTAACGCTAAATTCCAAGCTCAAGTTCAAAAGATTATGAACGATAGTGTGAAATCAATTGCTGGAAGCAATCCTTATAATCCAGGGGCCTACGCAGTTGTCATGAACCCAAATACAGGTGCCGTTTATGCAATGGCCGGTGTTAATCGAAATATTAAAACAGGTAAGATTACGGATGATGCTTTAGGGTCGATTAATCAAGTATTTACCATGGGTTCTGTTGTAAAAGGTGCTACGGTTATGGGAGCTATGATGGATGGGGCAATTACACCAACTAGCAATACCATAACTGATGAACCTATTAAGCTTGCTGGGACAGCTCCTAAGTCATCATGGTTTAATACATCTGGTTCAGCTAACGTTGCGTTAACAGCTTCTGATGCATTAATGGTTTCTTCTAACTCGTACATGATGCAGTTAGCAATGAGAGAAGGCGGATTCAAATATTCAAGTGGTTCTTCACTGGATATGTCGAATTCAATTTTCCCCAAAATGCGTGGTTACTTTAATCAATTCGGACTTGGTATCAAAACAGGTGTTGATTTACCTGGTGAGTCAACTGGTTTTGAGGGTGTAGCTAACCAAACAAATATTGGTAAAGCACTTGATTTATCTTTCGGAAATTATGATTCATATACAACTATTCAATTAGCGCAATACATGTCAACGATGGCTAATGGTGGTACAAGATTACAACCACAAATTGTAAAAGCGATTCGTTCAACAAATGAGGATGGTTCTTTAGGTTCTGTTCAAACTGAAATGACACCTAATATTTTAAGTACAGTTAACGCAACAAAATCAGAATTTGATGTTGTTCAATCAGGATTTTATAAGGTTGTTCATGGATCAAGTTCATTGAGAACTGGGAATGCGATGAGTGATGTAACACCATCAATTTCAGCTAAAACAGGTACTGCTCAAACATTCTATGGAACATCTGAAACTGAAGCACTTAGTTTGGCTTCATATGCACCTTCTAACAAGCCTAAAGTGGTCGTTGCACTCGTTTTCCCTGGAATGGCTAATAATACAGGTAGTGCTGTGAATGGTCAGGCAGCAGTTTCAATTTATTCAGCATTTTGGAAAACTGTTGAATCTGATAAATAATATTAAGGAAATAAGTCATCTAATACCTGATTTTATTGCTGTAAAGTAAATTTCCTTAACAAATAAAAAAAAACACTAGCGTTTACTTATTAATAATGATATTATATAAGACGTTAAAGACTAATTGTCTTATGAAATTATGAAGAAATATATGGAGGGTTGCAACCATGCGTGTACACATTACATTAGAATGTACGGAATGTCATGAACGGACATACCTATCAAGTAAAAACAAACGTAATAATCCAGATCGTGTTGAGCTTAATAAATTTTGCCCACGTGATCGTAAGGTTACTTTACATCGCGAAACAAAATAACAACGGGAATTTTCCTGTTGTTTTTTTGTTTTAAATAACTTTTATACTAGTTGAAATAAAATCTTGTAAACGTTATTTTGTAAATTTTTATATGAAATAAGGAGCTATCTATGAATTTGGCAAAATACAAAAATACACCATTTATGACGTACTTTTTTATTGGATTATCAGCAATTGTTTTCATCGCAATGACACTTGCTGGTGGTAGTCAAGACACAAATGTATTAATTGAATTTGGCGCTAAATATAATCCACTGATCATGGACGGCGAGTGGTGGCGATTATTTAATCCCATATTTTTACATATTGGATTTGAACATATTGTCCTTAATATGGTTACATTGTATTTTATTGGTATCCAAATTGAGATGTTATTTGGTCATTGGCGTTTTACAGGCATTTATTTGCTTGCTGGAATTGCTGGCAATATTGCAAGTTTCACGTTCAGTCCAGATACTATTTCGGCAGGCGCTAGTGGTGCTATTTTTGGTTTATTTGGGGCATTCCTAATGTTAGGTGATAATTTTAGAAAAAGTGCCTATTTTAGACAAATGTCGCAGCAATTTTTACTATTCATTGTGTTAAATCTTGCGTTTGGGTTTATGTCGTCAAGTACAGATAATGCAGCTCATATTGGCGGTATTTTATCTGGATTCTTAATCGCAACGACTGTAGGCGCACCAAGATTGGCACGAATCAGTCATATTAAACAGATAGCTGCATTCGTTATTTTAATTATTATCAATTTAATTCTGATTAAAATTGGAATTTCTAATAGTATCTAGTTTAAGGTGGTGACCGTTAATTGAAAAATTTGTATGATGTCCAACAACTATTGAAACAATTTGGTGTGTACGTTTATGTTGGTAAACGTATGTGGGATATTGAATTAATGGCATTGGAATTAGATAATTTACATCGATCAGGAGTGATTGATGACAAAATCTATGCTAGAGCTAAAATTGTACTATCTCATGAACATCGAGTTGAAGAACAAAATAATTGAGAGTGTAAGTGGAGGAATTTGAATAATGGTAATTGAAAAAAAATTAATTGGTGTCGACTTAGGTGGCACAACAGTTAAATTCGCTATTTTAACTGAAACAGGCGATATTCAACAAAAATGGAGTATTGAAACAAACGTTCTTGATGAAGGCTCACATATTGTGCCAGATATCATTGCTTCAATTAATCACCATATCAGACTATTTGATATGACTGCTGATCAATTCGTTGGAATTGGTATGGGCTCACCAGGTACAGTAAATCGTGCAGATGGAACTGTTATTGGTGCATATAATTTGAACTGGAAAACATTGCAAAATGTTCAAGCAGATATTGAATCCGGTACACAAATTCCATTTGCTATTGATAATGACGCCAACGTTGCTGCTTTAGGTGAACGTTGGAAAGGCGCTGGCGAAAATGATGATGAAGTTGCCTTCATCACGCTTGGAACTGGTGTTGGTGGCGGTATTATCGCTAACGGTGCATTATTACATGGTGTTGCTGGTGCTGGTGGCGAAGTTGGACATATTACAGTTGAACCTAATGGCTACATGTGTACTTGTGGTAAGCATGGTTGTTTAGAACAATATGCTTCAGCTACTGGTGTTGTACGTGTAGCTCGTGATATGGCTGAAGAGTTTGCTGGCCAATCAAAATTAAAAGAAATGTTAGATGACGGACAAGAAATTACATCTAAATTAGTTTTTGATTTAGCTAAAGAGAATGATGTTTTAGGTAAAATGGTCGTTGATAAGGTATCGTATTATCTTGGACTAGCTTGTGGTAACTTAGGTAATATGTTAAATCCAGCATATATTGTTATCGGTGGCGGTGTTTCTGCTGCTGGAACGTTCCTATTAGATCAAGTTACTAAATACTTTAAACAATTTTCATTCCCAACAGTTCGTTCATCAACATCATTAAAATTAGCACAATTAGGAAATGAAGCTGGCGTTATTGGTGCCGCTTCACTTGCTCGTCAGTTTATTAAATAATAATTGAGGGGAGAACTAGTATGATTTTAGGAGCAGTAAAGGTTAGTTTAATAATTAATATCATTTTGATTATTATTTTAGTTGGGTTAGCTGGTAACCAATTTTATCTTTGGTATATGGGTCGCCGTGCAGCTAAATTAGTAACAAATGAAGAATTTAATGAAGGTATGCGTAAGGCGCAAGTTGTTGATTTACGTGAAAAAAGTGAATTTGATGCTTCTCATATTATGGGAGCAAGAAATATTCCCTATTCTCAATTTAAAACAGCGATTGGTGGTTTAAGAAAAGATTTACCTCTTTACTTATATGACCAAGGTAAATCGATTAGTACTCGAGCAGCCTATAAATTACACAAACAAGGCTATACAGATATTACTATTTTGAAAACAGGTTTTTCAAAATGGGATGGTAGAACAAAAAAACGCTAAAAAGAAAAAGCATTGAGGAATGAAAATTCTTCAATGCTTTTATTAGTTTATGAATGGTGTGATGAACGGCTCTTACGTGTTGCACGTTTACGGTTTTCTTCAATCATTTGTTCTTTTTCTTCGATGGGTGCAACAACAGTTTTTTTAAAGGCAAAGACGCTACCAACTAATGCGCCTACAGTTGCAGCAGTTCCGACTAAGAAACCTTTTGAAAAGTTTTTCATTATGTAGACCTCCTTATTCATTTGACATCTTTATTATGACTTATTCAATCTAAAATTGCCACTAAAAGCACCGCTATTTTACGATTAATGATATAATAATTTTTGAAAGTTAGGGGTGACTTGTATATGCAGACCAAAATTTATGCGCATCGCGGAAGTAAGGGAACCAGACCAGAAAATACGTTAGTTAGTTTTCAGGCCGCAATAGATGCAGGAGCCGACGGCATTGAGACTGATGTTCAGTTGTCTAAAGATGGTGAACTAATCATTATGCATGATGAAAAAATTGATAGGACCACAAATTTAACAGGTAAGGTAGTAAATCTGACACTAGCGGAATTAAAAAAAGCAGATGCAGGAATTAAATTCAGTTCTGACTATCAAGGTGAACAAATTCCAACATTAAAAGAAGTAATTGAGTTGTTAAAAGATAACAACTTTAAAGGCACTTTTAATTTAGAATTAAAAACGAATCATATAGAATACCAAGGTATAGAAGAACTTGTAAATAAACAAATGGAACAATTACCATCAGATATTCATCTTTTGTATTCTAGTTTTAATCCAAACTCAATTCGTAGAATGCAAAAAATTAATCCTGATGCAGAATTCGCGAGTTTATTCCAATTTAAAATTAAAGAGTCGCGTCAATTGGCTAAGCATCATTTAATCACTAGCTTACACCCTGATGTGACCTGGCTGAGAGAACGACATGGCTTATTTTGGCCAAAGCTACTGATTCGCCCTTGGACAGTTAATTCAGTTAAGGATATGACTTATTGTTTTAAAAAGAAATATGATGCCATTTTTACAGATTTTCCTGCAAAAGCAATAGAAGTACGAAAAGATATTCAAGGAGATTAGAAATGACGCAAAAAGTATTGTTAATTGTTGGGCCAACTGCAGTTGGTAAAACTGATTTATCGATAAAATTAGCAAAAAAATTTAATGGTGAGATTATTTCAGGCGATTCTATGCAAGTTTACCGGAAATTAGATATAGGGACGGCTAAAATTACAGAAGATGAGATGGATGGAATTCCACATTATTTAATTAATCACAAGAATAGTGATGAACGTTATTCAGTCGCTGATTTTACAGTCGAAAGTCGCGCAGCAATTAGTGATATTGCCTCTAGAGGGAAATTACCAATAATTGTTGGTGGGACCGGATTTTATTTACAGGCATTACTTGATAATTTTCAATTGGGAACAGATAATGACGACGATTTAAATTTAAGAAAAGAATTACAAGAACGTAGTGAAAAAATCGGTCCTGAGGCACTTTGGCAAGAATTAGAAAGCTTAGATCCAAATGCAGCATTAAAAATTCCAGTTAATAATACGCTACGAGTAATCAGGGCATTAGAGGTTATTAAAAAATCAAATCAATTGTTTTCGGCGCAAGCGGATCAAAAAACGGATGAGTTTAACCCCTTTATTATTGGGTTATCGACTGATAGGTCAGTGCTATATGATCGGATTAATCGTCGAGTTGACCTTATGATTGGTTCCGGGCTGATTGATGAAGCAAAATGGCTTTTTAACCAAAAAACCAATGATTTACCAGCTAGTAAAGGTATTGGATATAAAGAGCTATATGCTTATTTTGAAGAAAAACAATCACTTGATGAAGCGACAGAGTTAATAAAACGCAACTCAAGGCGTTACGCAAAACGACAATTAACTTGGTTTAGAAATAAAATGGCAGTTAACTGGTTTGATTTAATCGAGCATCCGGAACAACTAAGTAAAATAGAAATACAAATAGTGGATTGGTTAAAAGGACAAAAGTCATAAGGAGAAGAATATATGCAAAAATGGATAGATAATTTATCACAGGAGTTAGCAAATGTTGTAGGAGAAGTTGATACTCAAATTGAACCAAGACTAAAAGAAATTGATGAACAGGTTTTGTTTAACCAACAAAAAGTCTTGGAAGCTTTTAAGAAAAATAATGTTTCTGAAACATATTTTGCCGGATCAACAGGATATGGATACGACGATATCGGCCGCGATGGACTTGATCGTATCTATGCAGATGTTTTCAAAACAGAAGCGGCAATGGTGAGACCACAAATTGTTTCAGGAACGCATTCAATTTCAACAGCCCTTTTTGGTATGTTACGACCAGGGGACGATTTATTATATATTACTGGGATGCCATACGATACGATTCAGGAAGTTATTGGTATTTCTGGAACGGGTATTGGTTCAATGAAAGAATATGGTATCGGGTTTGATTACGTCCCATTAACGGCTGACAATCATATGGATTCTAATGGTTTAAAAGAAAAGTTAACGGATAAGGTTAAAGTTGTTGCAATCCAACGTTCTCGTGGGTATGCAACTAGAGATAGTTTTATGGTATCTGAAATTGCTGAGATGATTAAAGAAGTTCGTAAAATTTCAAAAGATGTGATTATTTTTATCGATAACTGCTATGGTGAATTTTCTGAAACAATTGAACCAACAGAGGTAGGTGCTGATATCATGTCAGGGTCACTAATTAAAAATGCTGGTGGTGGTTTAGCTAAAACGGGTGGTTACATCGTTGGACGTGCTGATTTAATTGAAAAAGCTGGTTACCGCCTAACAACACCTGGTACTGGTAATGAAGAGGGCGCCACCTTAAATGTTATGAGAGATTTTATTCAAGGGTTCTTTTTAGCACCTCATGTAACAGGTGAGGCAATTAAAGGTGCTATCTATACGAGTGCATTACTTGAAAAAATGGGATTAGATGTGTCACCAAAATGGGATGCACCAAGAACTGATCTCATTCAAACGGTTAACTTTGGTAAACCAGAACCAATGGTTAAGTTTGCTCAAGCTATCCAACGTGAATCTCCCGTTGATGCATATGTTGAACCAAAACCAAGTGATATGGCTGGTTATGAAGATAAAGTTATTATGGCTGCGGGTACTTTTGTTGAAGGTGCTAGTGTCGAATTGTCAGCTGATGGTCCAATAAGAGAACCTTATACGCTTTATGTTCAGGGTGGGTTAACGTATGCGCATGTTAAGTTAGCAGTTACAGCTGCAGTTGAAAAAACATTCTATTGAACAATCGACTGTAAGCTATGTTATAAAATCTAACATTGTACGTTGACAGTCATTTATTTCCTTGTTACTATAAGGATGTAATTAAAAAGGAGGCTTGTTTATGAAAGAGAAGGAACTCAGACGATCATTAGCGGTATTACCAATTGGAACGGTAATGAAATTAACGGACTTAACGGCTCGTCAAATTCGTTATTATGAGGAGCAGGAGTTAATTATGCCCCAAAGAAATGATGGTAATCGCAGAATGTATTCACTGAATGATATTGATAAGTTATTTGAAATTAAAGATTATTTAGATGAAGGCATGAATATGGTTGGCATTAAAGAAATTTATTTTGAAAAGGAAGCACAGGCTAAAAAGCAACGCAAATTGTTAGAAAAGCCTTTGACAGATAATGATGTTAGACATATTTTTCAAAATGAATTTCTTTCAGTTAGTGGACTTAAAAATCCTGACGATCCTTCTTTTAACACAAACAAGCGTCTATAAATTATAAATACTGAGGAGAGATAAAATGGCAAAAGCTGCATACACTAAAGATGACATTGTTACAATGGCAAAAAAAGAGAACGTTAAATTTTTAAGACTTATGTTTACAGATTTATTCGGAATTATTAAGAACGTGGAAGTTCCGATTAGCCAACTAGACAAATTATTAGAAAACAAATTAATGTTCGATGGTTCTTCAATCGACGGATTCGTTCGAATCGAAGAAAGTGATATGTACTTATACCCAGATTTATCAACTTGGATGATTTTCCCATGGGAACATGAACATGGAAAAATTGCGCGTATTATTTGTGAAGTTTATAACGCTGAACGTAAACCATTCCAAGGTGATCCAAGAAATAACCTTATCCGTGTCTTAAAAGAAATGAATGATTTAGGGTTTACTGAATTTAATATTGGACCTGAACCAGAATTTTTCTTATTTAAATTAGACCCTATAACGGGAAAACCTACAACACAATTAAACGATAAAGGTAGCTATTTTGATTTAGCACCAGTTGATTTAGGTGAAAATTGTCGTCGAGATATCGTGTTAGAACTTGAAAACATGGGTTTTGATGTTGAAGCTTCTCATCATGAAGTAGCACCTGGCCAACATGAAATTGATTTTAAATACGCAGATGCTTTACAAGCCTGTGATAACATCCAAACATTTAAATTAGTCGTTAAAACGGTAGCTAGAAAACATGGTCTACATGCGACATTTATGCCAAAACCATTGAATGGAATTAATGGTTCAGGGATGCATATTAATATGTCATTATTTCATAAAGATGGTAATGCATTCTTTGATGAAAAAGATAAGATGCAATTATCTGAAGATGCCTACCACTTCTTAGGTGGTTTATTACAACATGCACGTGGTTACACAGCAATTACTAATCCAACAGTTAACTCATATAAACGTCTTGTCCCTGGATTTGAGGCACCTGTTTATGTTGCTTGGTCTGGACGTAACCGATCGCCATTAGTTCGTGTACCAATGGCTCGTGGGTTATCAACTCGATTAGAGTTAAGAAGTGTTGATGCAACTGCTAATCCTTATCTTGTTATTGCGGCTATTTTAGAAGCAGGACTTGATGGACTTAGAAATAAAGTTGTACCACCTGCATCTGTTGATAGAAATATTTACGTAATGAACCGTCAAGAACGCCAAGATAATCATATTAGTGACTTACCATCGACACTACACAATGCCATTAAAGCATTGGAAAAAGATGATATCATGGAAAAAGCAATGGGTCCTCATTTATATCCAAGCTTTATTGAAGCCAAAAAATTAGAATGGGCTGCTTACCGTCAAGAAGTTTCTGAATGGGAAAGAGATCAATATTTAGAACTTTATTAAAAAAAGTGTAATAAAGGTTTGAAATGACTAACTAAATGATTGATAATGAAACTAGGACAAGTAAAATTGTTTTAGTTTTTTTGATTATGCAAAGAAAAATCACAATACATAGTAAAAAAAATAATCATTAAATATGAATAAGGGGTAAACTATGATAAAAGACAATCAATTTAATTTATCGGATCACAGTGAAGCTACAAACAATATCGAACGCACTCTATCTAAAAAAGTTGAGTACTTAAATCAACTTAGAGAGGCGATTAAACAAGAAGATGATCGATTAGTTTATCAACTCATTAACCAATCTCGTTACGCACAACTAGTGTTAAAGAAAAGAAGCGTTTCGGAATCTGCCATTCAAGAAGAGTTGGTCATTAAAGATTATCCACAAATTCAACAATATTTAAGTTTGAAACTTATCTCATATTTACGTGATACGTATCCATTCTTCTATTTTGAAGAAATGGAAGTTGGAAAATTCAAAATTCATTTTGGTAATTGGTGGGATCGAAAAGAATTTGGCTATTTAGACGTTTTAAATGTTGAATTTAAATTTGATGAAGAAGAACTAGCTAAATTAGCTAAGTCTTTTGAATTGGAAGAAACGAATAAACGTGTTAATACAGATAAAATTAATCAAATATCAATTCAAAATAAAGAACGTCAAGAATTAGTTGATTCTCAGGATGAACGTGACGCTGAAAAAGACAAAATTCGCGAAGATATGAAACGTAATTCACAAGAAAAAGGGCGTCCTTGGGATGCTGGACGTATTCGTGAAGAACGTCGCGTGTTAAAAGAAAGATTAACAGAGTTAACTGAGATGGATGAAAAAGCCAGCAGTGCATATCAAGATATTAAATCAAGTGAGACTGATGTTTTAAGTTTAGCCAAAGAAGATACGTTGATTGGTTATGAAAGACAAAGTGTTATTGGTATATTTGGTGATTTTGAAAAATTCACTAAACAAAATGATGCCTTATATTACAGTTATTTATCTCACTTAATTAGTCAAAAAGGACAGGTGACTGAATAATGGCTGAAAAAGAAAAGCAGTTAGTTTCTACAAAATCGCGTTTAGTAAACTTTAATGAACAAATTAAATTAAGTCTGAACAATGGGATTAAATTTACGGAAACATTAGATGTTTTAATGAATACCCAGGATAAAGTTGAGTTGATTGATGCCGCAATGAGTTTGATGGGTTATCAACTTGACACTAATTATTTAACATTCCCGCAAAAATATAGTGCTGCAGATTATTGTTTACTCTTCTTTAACCGTTTAATGGACTTGCATGATAATGAAACGGCTATTTTACACTTCTCAGAGCCTAGAAAAGCACTTGTCCATGAAATACCTGGGATTAATGTCGTAGATAGTTTTTCCTTTAAAATTGATGATAATGATGGCGCTTATTATGTTGCACAAGAATCAGGAGAATCTTTATTTTATTTAAATTTACGTAAAAGAATGATTCGAATTAATAGTACAGCTATTACAAATGTCTTAATTGTTAGTTACTTGGAAAAATTAGACGCAAAATCGATTAAATATCTTGAAATGATGTTAATTGATTTTGCGACGTATTTAAAAGAAGATTATGGATTTAGCGTTGATCTTAATCTATTGGATTCAGGTAATCCAGCAAGATACGAATTGTCTGAAGATATACTTAAACGAAGTGTTATCGATGAATTATTTGTACTTGCTTCAGAAAATGAGTTAATGGTTGAAGCAGGCGCAAATAATAGTGCTGTTTTAAAATTAGCTAAATCTGAAATAACAATTTATGATCAACAACAAATGGGTGAGAGTGATAATGAAAAATGGGTCGTTGCTGTTATGGATGCTGCCCAAGAAATTTCATGGTTCGATATTTTGTTGAATGAACCTTTCATTAGAAATTGGTACTTGAATAATATAAATGAATTAAGTATTAAATCAGATCCCTTGATTTTTAAATAATAAAAAAATGTCTGTCCGTTAGTTACTAGTGGGCAGATTTTTTTGGAGGAAAATTTAGTGAACTTAACAGATATGATCCAAATGGAACGAAGCTTTGATCGGGATGTTATTCAAGATAAAAAAATTAGATGGAGTCCTGAAGAGAGATTGTTTAACGCCTATGTGAGCTTGGATGTTGAACTATCAGAATTAGCCAACACGGTTGAATGGTTTAAAGTCTGGAAAGAAAATCGTGGACAAAAAATGGAAAAAGGCAAAACGCATGAAGAGACAGTACTCTCAGAATATGTTGATGCAATGAGTTTCTTTTTTAATATTGCCAATCAAAATAAATGGACCTATTTATTATTAATTAGTGACGAAGAGATGGATGATTTTGCAAAAAAGCCTATGACAATGTCATTGAATAAAGTCTTTTTATCGTTAAAATTAATGATTTCTAAAAGTTTATTTAGTCATAAATTAGAAGATTTTAAACATGCTTGGCATCTTTTTATTAAATTCGGGTTAGTTGATTTAAAATTGTCTTGGAATGATATTGAAAATGAATTTGTTAAAAAAAATATGGAAAATATTGAAAGACAAGAAAATAATTATTAATTAAAACAGTCTTAAATTGGAGCTAACCAATAATATTGGACAAAAATTTAAGCAGGTTACTGAATTTTAAGAGCTTGGTATCGTATTATTAGTAATTAATTTACAACTGAGCGTCGTAAATAAGGAATCATTAATAATTCGTATTTTAAATTTTAATAAAGAAAAGCCTTCGACATTGGATTTTTGTCCAATATTGAAGGCTTTTTTGTGTTAATAACTGAATAACAGTTTTTATTTGAATGAGACTAATCTCTTTTAAAATTAACTTAAGTAAAAAATCAAGAACCAGTATCAAAATTAAAATCAGCACCATCTTCAGATTCATGAATATGAACGTCTTTAGCAGACGAAGTACTATCATTAATATCAAAGCTCTCAGAAGAAGATGTCTTCTTAGTAGATGATGAAGATTCTTTAGAAGAATCTTTGGCCTTAGAAGATGAGGCCTTTGTGTTGGATGATGCAGACGACTGTTGAGAAGAAGAGCTATTTTTGTTAGAACTGGAATCAGAATTATAACTATATTCGCAAGCAGACAATAGTAGCATTGATACGCTTAGAACCCCTAGTAAGCTAATAAATTTTTTCATTTTAAATCCCCCAATATTTTTATGGTGCAAAGCGAGCAGTAGGAATCGCACCTACTAAAAGTATCTATACGCTCGTTAGAAATTTATGTTAAATTTTGTTTATTAGTGCTTAGCAGGAGCTTGTTTGAGTGTGAAAACTGCTGCAATGATTAATAAAATAAATGTAGGAAGGGCAAAAACCATTGATAAAAGAAATAAACCGCAACCAATAATACCAAGAACATGGCCAGTAATAGAGATATCAGCTTTTCTTGATTGAACAAGTGCAACAATGTGAAGAATAAGGCCAATTCCTAGCATAATATAAAAGAAAATAGCTGTACCGCTAGTTAAGGTTGATGTTCCAGAGACAGCGTGTGATGTTACAGTAGATTTATTGATACCAGTTAAAATAACGATAAGCCAAGAAAAGGCTACTAATATAGTATTTATGATATCGAAAGTACCTGCTGCAGTGTTAATTTTTAGTTTCATGAAGAATTCCCCCGTATGGAGCTTTTAACGTGATTCCCTATCTGCACGTAAGTATTCTATTTTATGTATATGATATTTTATAAGGCAGTGAAGAAAGCGATGGCGCCTAGAAAGATACCCGGTACGTTTGCAAAGAATATAGGCCAGTCTTTATTTTTACCACATACGCCATAGACAGTCCAAAATATGCAATTAATACAGGCAACCAAGGGCTGAACAGGATTACCCTGGCTACCATTAAGGTTGGAAATGATTTGTGGGATGTATGAGACATACATTAAGATAGATAAAATACTTGCAAACTTCCCGATTTTTTCTAGAGTGCTATCATTTAATAATTTCATTCTAATTCCTCCAAACTTTTTTATGCCTCTCTATAATAACTAATTATCAGTTATTCTACAAATTATAACAACTGGGAGTAGGTAAAAATGTTTGGTGTTGGTGAAAATAAACTTGTGGATGATTTTTATTATTAAAATGCATCAAAATTTTCTTGGGTGATAAATTAATTATTTAAATGAAGGCTAGGTATTTGTTTAGGTTAATATCTTACTAATTCAGAACTGTTATTGTAAACTCAGTATTTTGTTTTTAACTAATACTGACTATTTATGAAATTGCTGGATCTGAATAGCAAAGCTATAGAATGTTGAATAAATGATATTTAAATAGTGGTACATTCAGTAGAAACTATAGGACTAATAGTTTCTGTTAACAGATGACTACGTATCAAAAAAATTTACAGGGATGAGTTAATGCGTTGCTCTAATCAGAATGACGTTCCTCAGATGATTATCAAATTTAACAATAATTTTTCTTATAAAGGTAGCGCAGTTATTGATACTATTCATGAGTTGACCATTTAGGAGAAGAATGAAGTAATCAGAGAAATTACACTACTTGAGTTTCATTAATGATTTAGATAACATAAAACCCACTTAGTAAGGTGACTTATACATACAACTATTACTCTGACTGGCAATGATTATAACAAACGTAAAGGGGGAAATGCTATATCTTCATTTAACGAACTATTCCCACAAGTCAATGAAAAATCTACAATTAATAAGGTTAAACGTTTTTTTAAAGTATGGTTACCAAAAATGCAGAGATATAGTCAGAAGGATATTAGCGGAATTAAGTCGCCAATTATCATGGATATGCCTAAAAAGTACCTCAGGGAACAATCAACACGAAGAGACCATAACTAAACGTATCTATGCTGAGCAAGTTATTAATAATGTTCTAGTAGCTTTAAAGAGTTGTGACACTATTAGTAGAAAAATATTAATAGATGTCTATATTGCAGAAGATAATAAATAAAATGATATTGAAATGGATGATTTAGGATATGAAAAGACGAGATACAGTTTTTACAAGAATCGAGCATGCTTACAGTTTGCTGATTCATTCTTAATTGAAGACTTACATGATTTCAAAAAGTGAACATTTAGTGAACAAATTGAAGTGATTAATCTGTTATATTAGTAATATGATATTTTGATATCAGTTATTAATCTCTAATCCAAATATTTATACACACATGAGAAAGGTATTGTTTACCTGTCTTTTTTATTGTTTAATAATAGAGCGAGTATAAATTATTTGGAGGAGTAACTATTTGGACAATTATTATGTATTTAAATTAAATTTAGCACCAAATATAATTAGAACTTACGTTGAAAGAAAATCAGAAGGTTGGAAACAGCTTAAACATAATGTAATAAAGGATGATCTAACTAATAGTTTTGGAATACCTAATGGATTTGAAAGGGGAACATATTTAAATTTTATTTTTAAGGATACTGATGTTAAAGAAGAATTATCCAAATCTATAGAATATACAGAATTTGTTGCTCAATCTAAAAAAATAGAAGAGGAATATTTTGCTGTTATAGAAAACTATGAAAAAAATTCGGGCATTTTATGGACAAAAGAATTTTTGGGCGTTACAAAAGTTGAAATGAGAACAAAAATGGACAAATTACTTAAAAAATATCCATTTTTAAAAGAATCATTAGATGATGTTTTAGAAGATGATATAATAGGCAACTTAAAAGGGTACGGACGTTACGGACATGGTCGTAAAATGATGCTAGAGGCTAGAAAAATAATACGGTATATTCAGGATAAAGAATATATAAATGCTGGAGTGAATTTTTTTTATGAATTGGAAACTGAAAAAATTTTAATTTCTACTAATGACAAAAGTTTGAAAGAAGCTATTAGTATGTCTGAAAGAATAGAATCATTTATAAATACAGCAGAAAATACCAATATGGGTGCTGTATCAGTTAATGCAGTTCAAGATAGCGTTAGCATTAAGCAAGATTATGCAAGAGTAACAGTACATCTTGTCTATCCTAATGGTGCCCAGCAAGTTGAAGATAGGGACCTTGCTAGTCGAAAACGTATAAATGCTGAAGATGTGAAAAAAATATATAGTGCCCCTAGAGGAGAAAAAGTAAATACAGTAGAGTTAAGTAAACAATTGGGTGAAGATGCTAAGCGAGGATACCTTAAATCGATAAAACATAGGGCAATGAGTATAATGAAAATTGTACCTGTAATAGTTAATAAAAATTTTCATAAATAGGTGATAGTATGGTAGATAATAAATCATTGATGAGAGCATTATGGACTTCAAAACGAGCAACTATATGCAATATATACTCTAAAATTGGAATTTCGATAAATGTAATATTTACAATAATATATTTATTTTTTCCGGATATTATTAATGTTAATTATGAAGTTTCAAGCTTATTGGGTATTTCTGTTACCGGATTATCTTTTACATTCGCATTATTTGTTGCGGTTAAAAGTATCTTTGATATAGATAATTTAGGACACATATATTTAGTTTCTAAAACAGATACTCAATTAAAAAACGTATTTGTTGAAATATTCACACCATTTATGTGGACTTCATTTTTATGGCTAACCATAGTTGGAATATCAATTAGTACTATGTTAATATCATTTGAAACCTTTATTGATTTTGAAGTAATTTTGTATTTGAAAGGAATAGTTTTAATTTTAGTATTTACGGCGTCTTTGAATATTTTTGGGCTTATTTTAGACATCATCCGAGATACTCAAAAAAAGGCTATAGAGGCTGGAGAAGAAGAAGCTGAGTCAATAATAAAAAATAATAAAATGAAGTGAACCCTAAATATTGGACGAAGCTTTATGCAGCATTCTGGGTTATAAAAATTCGGTGTTCAACCGGGCTTTTACAACCCAATTTTATTTTAATTCGTGAAAAATTATAGTCATTTATCCAAACCGGTACTTGTGAAACTAGTGTTTCATATGTATCGGTTTCTTTTTGATAGAAAGCTTCAGCTTTCATAATATGGAAAAAGCTTTCCATGGCAGCGTTATCTAAACATGTTGCTTTACGTGACATACTCTGAAAAATACGATATTTTTTGAGAATAGTAACCCAATTTTTGTGTTGATATTGGAATCCTTGGTCAGAATGAATCGTCGTTCGATAATTTAAATCTTTTGGGATTTTTGCAATTGCTTGTTTCAAAACCTTTGTTGTAAATTTAACTGTTGGATGTTTACTAATCTGATGACTTAGAATTTTGCCTGAAAACAGATCATAAATACAGGTGAAATGGGCCCGTTCATCGATTGTTTCGTCACCCCAACGGACTTCTGTAACATCTGTTGCTAGTTTTTGATAAGGTCGGTCCGAAAAGAAACGGCGATTAATCAGGTTTTTAGAAACGGTACCAACTTTTCCTTTATACGAGTTGTATTTGCGTGTCTGGCTGAAATTGAAGTAGCTCCCATAAATTAAATCTCCTTAAATTTTTAAAATTTTGTAGCAATACGACCAATGAGCCTTGCACTCATAGCCAGCTTAACTGGTGGTCGAAAGGGTAGTTAGGCGTCCATTACAATAACTTGTAATTCTTCAGTTACAAATTGATTGATGCCTGCTAAAAATTCTTTAAAATAAGTTGTTTCATTGTGGAAGTTAACTGCGTCTTGGTCTTGCCAATGCTCAATTATTGCATAACGATTGTTGGCACCTAATTGTTTAAAATGATTGTATGAAATATTACCAGATTCTTTTTTTGATTGCGTCACTAGAGGATCAATAAAATGTTCATATTCTGTAATACAATTTTCATTAACAACTAAACTAACATTAAAAACTTTCATGATAATATTCTCCTTTTTAGCTTTTAACGTGATTCCTATGCACGTAGATAAACAAAAACGAGCAGCAGGAGTTGCACCTGCTTGAAGTATCTATACACTCGTTAAAATTAGTTAAATATTTATTCCCAAGTTGAGTCCCCGTAAGTGACAGAGAACGGACCAGCATTAGAAGTTGTAAAGTATAATGTCATTACAGCTTTTTTTCCGGCAGCTATTGAATTTGGAATATTACCAGAGTAAGTCTCTGAATTAAATTCCCCAATAGTATCATCACTATCATAGACGTCAAACTTTTGACCATTGAAATCTAGTGGACCTGTACCATTATTTTGAACGGTTACTTTAACAGCAACTTGTGTATCACCGGATTTAACATCATTTAAAGGAACTGACGTTTCTTTTTCAGCAGAGTCAACGGTTATCTTTGAGTCGTCAGTTAAATCTACAGAATCGCCAAAAGATGAAGTAGATTCTGAATCGGATTCATCATCAGTGTATGACTCATCGTCAGATTCTGAATCAGATTCAGATTCATCGTCAACATATGAATCATCATCGTCATCATAACTAGAATCATCATCTGATTCTGACGAGTCACTAGCACTTGACGATCTAAAATTAGACGATGAACGCGCTGACGAATCTTTATCAGATGTTACCGACATCACGCTAAAAGAAATAATTGATATGCCTAAACCGGCAATCAATAAAATTAGTGGTATTAAATTAGAAGCTTTATTACCCCAAGCTACAATAAACCAAGTTACACCTGTAAAAAAAACAACTAAACCAATAAGAAAAATAATTGTAAATGTAGTACTCATGAATATATTTCCTCCGAAATCTATATCTCTACTCCTAGAAATATGATAAAATTATTTGTTAATATATTTATACCCTCTAACTTGCTACCAACAGGTTAGGGGATTTTTTAATAGTTTTATTTCAAACAATTTACTAAAGCTTAAGTAATTGCTTGATATTTTTAACGTGTTTTCCAGTAATACAATATAAAGCGTTGCCAACAGCCTTACCGACAGAAAATGCTTTCTTATCGCCTGATATTTTAATACTTTAGTAGATTTATTGATAAAAATATCCATGCAACAAATATGCAACAAATGTTTTGAGCATTCTATCCTTTATAGTCTGTTTTCACCTAAATAAAAAAATAGGAACGCCCGTTTAAAGGCATTCCTATTTTTATAAATCGGTCTAGAATGGATATCTATGACTCGGGTGAGATTCGAACTCACGACCGTCCGCTTAGAAGGCGGATGCTCTATCCAGCTGAGCTACCGAGTCATAACAACATTTAATAGTATATGATAAAATACTGGTACTTGTCAATGGAAATTGGTAGAACTCTTATAAATTATCAAAAACATGAATGAAAGTTTTGATGAAATGTTCTATAATAAGAAAGTAATAGACATAAATGGAGATAAAGACTATTTAATTATGAATAAAGAGGTTGAAAAATGGTTGATTCTAATGATCCACGGGTAAAGAGAACAAGACAAAATTTAAAAAAATCATTAGTTGTACTCATGAAACATTACAAAGTTGAAAATATTAGCGTTCAAAAGATTACTCAGGAAGCAAATGTCACTCGAGGAACATTCTATCTGCATTATCATGACAAACAAGATTTTATTAATCGGGCAATGGATGAAATTTTAGATGACTTTTTTGATTACATTATGATTATGTCAAAACAATCACCAGATAAAGCGTACGTTTATTCGAAACCAGTTGAAGTTTGTTGTTTAAATCGGGTGTTTAACTACTTACAAGATGAATCAATGATGTTTGGCGTACTTTTAAATAGTCAAGAAGATGTCGCTTTTTCTGATAAAGTATATGATAGACTAGTTATCTACTTAAATAACTTTAGAGAACAGTTAGCAGGCGATTTTGAAGTATCTAAGATACCAAACGAGTTACAAGTATCCTATGTTGCATCAGCGCACCTAGGCTTCATTAAACGTTGGTTACGAGACGATATGATCTACACACCGCACTACGTTGCTAAGGTTTTAAAAGAAATTACTGGCGTTGATACAAGTAACGGAGTCAATTTAACAAACTTTTTTGTTGAAAATGATGGATAACGTTGACTTAAGAAGTTACATTTGATATTATAATAACGTTGTATTTGTGAACACCACAACTGCAACCGCACGTTTTAAGTTTTTAAGCGTCAGGTTGTCTAAATCTGATCACTAAATTACGGCGAGTCTAAGTAATCTATAAGGAGGTGTAATACACATGTACGCAATTATTAAAACAGGTGGCAAACAACTTAAAGTTGAAGCCGGAGAAGCTATTTACATTGAAAAATTATCAGCAGAAGCTGGTGAAAAAGTTACATTTGATGAAATTGTTTTAGTTGGTGGCGAAAAAACCGTTATTGGTGCTCCTTTTGTTAAAGGTGCTACAGTAACTGGTACTGTTGAAAAACAAGGCCGTGAAAAGAAAGTTGTTACTTTCAAATACAAACCTAAGAAACATTCTCATACAAAACAAGGTCATCGTCAACCATATACTAAGGTTGTTATCGATGCTATTAACGCATAATTTTGAAAGTAGGCTACTAGTATGATACGTGCAGTTATTTCTCGGAGAGATGCCAAAATCATCGATGCGTTTGAAATAACAGGGCATGCTGATTCTGGTGAATATGGTCAAGATATTGTGTGTGCTGCGGTTTCGGTATTGACTATCAATACAGTTAATAGTTTGACCGAACTTGCTAAACTTAATCCTGATGTTGAGATGGATGAAGATAATGGTGGATTAATGAAAGTTAAACTATCAGAATCTGAGTTAAACGATGCTACAGGACAGTTATTTTTAGAAAGTTTAGTTTTAGGACTACAGTCAATTGAGCAAAACTATCAAGATTACATTAAATTAACACTTAAATAATAAGACTATAACAAGGAGGTGCATTGATTATGTTAATGAATTTACAATTTTTCTCACATAAAAAAGGTGGGGGTTCTACTTCTAATGGCCGTGATTCTGTCGGTAGACGTTTAGGCTCAAAAAGAGCTGACGGACAAGAAGTAACAGGTGGTTCAATTCTTTATCGTCAACGTGGAACACGTATTTATCCTGGTGTTAACGTTGGTAAAGGTGGAGATGATACTTTGTTTGCTAAAGTCGATGGTATCGTTCGCTTCGAACGTAAAGGCCGCGATAAGAAACAAGTCTCTGTATACCCTGTAGCTGAATAATAATAACTCAAAGGAAACCTCTTCATTTTATGATAGAGATTTCCTTTTTTTGTACATAAAAGGAGTGTTTAAATGAATTTTGATAGAATTAAACAATTACAATCAACTTTTGAGAAACTCTCGATTGATGCATTTCTAGTGACGGATACGACAAACATATTTTATTTAAGTGGTTTTGAAGGTGATGGTGTATTGTTAATTACTGATACACAACAATTTTTAATCACTGACCTAAGATTTGAATTGGCACTAGAAAATCATGATAAAAAATTAGAAATAAAATTTACGCGTGATTATCTGGGTGCTGTATCTGACATAATTAGTGAAAAAGGATTAACAGTTATGGGATTTGAATCATCAATATCATTTTTAGAGTATGATCAATTAGATGAAATCCTTGTTAGTGATTTGGTGCCATTTACTAATATTGTTGACGAATTACGACGTGTTAAAGATAAGGATGAGCAGATAAAATTAATAAAAGCAGGAAAATTAGCTGATGAAGCTTTCAATTATATTGTGTCGACGATTGAAGTTGGTCAAACAGAAATTGAAATTGCTAATCGGCTAGATAGTTATATCAAAAATTTAGGTACTATGAGTGAATCTTTTGAAACAATTGTAGCAAGCGGTATTCATTCAACATGGCCACATGCAACGGTTTCAAAACGAAAGATTCAAGACCAGGATCTGATTACGATAGATTTTGGCTATTATTACGAGAACTATACATTTGATGTCACAAGGACCATCGCCGTGGGATCGATATCTGATGAATTAAAACATATCTACGAGTCTGTTTTAACGACACAAGAACGAGTGATTTCATTAATTAAACCGGGAATAAAATTAAGTGAATTAGCTAGAGTTGCTAATGAAACAATCGCCGATGCAGGATATGGTAAATATTTTAATCATGGGATTGGGCATGGAATTGGCCTATCAATTCATGAATTACCTAATATTAAATTGGATGATTCAAACAGTGTTTTGCAAGCAGGCGACGTCATTACAATTGAACCAGGGATTTATGTACCAAACCTTAGTGGGGTTCGAATTGAGGATGATATTTTAGTGACTGAGAATGGCTATCAAATGTTAACGAATTCTTCTAAAAAATTAATGATAATATAGACTTTAACTTGCTTTTATATGTCCATTATTGCTATTATTAGAACTATGAGATACACGAGATAGTAGGAGGAATATTATATTATGATGTCCGTTAATGAATTTAAAAATGGTGTTACAATCGAAGTTGATGGTGATTTATGGCGTGTTGTTGAATTTCAACATGTTAAACCGGGTAAAGGTTCTGCTTTTGTTCGATCAAAACTAAAGAATCTCCGTACAGGTGCTGCTCAAGAAAAAACATTCCGTGCTGGTGAAAAAGTTCAAAAAGCACAAATTGATAATAAAAAAATGCAATATCTTTATGCTGATGGTAACAACTATGTATTTATGGATATGGATACATATGAACAATTAGAATTACCAGAAGAACGCGTGCATGAACAATTAAATTATTTGAAAGAAAACTTAATTGTTAATGTTATTATGTTTGGCACTGAAACACTTGGTGTTGACGTTCCTAATACAGTTGAATTAAAAGTAGCATCAACTGAAGCGGGTATTAAAGGTAATACACAATCTGGTGGAACTAAACCTGCTGTTCTTGAAACAGGATTAGTTGTACAAGTGCCATTCTTCGTTAATGAAGATGAAATGTTAATTATTAATACACAAGATGGCACATATATTTCCAGAGCACAATAAATCGACGGAGGTTAAACTTATGGCTGAAGAAACAAATATTGTTTTAAAAAGTACTGAACCTTCTTTGGGTGACATTAAGATTGCACCTGAAGTTATTGAAATTATTGTTGGAATTGCTGCTAACCAAATTGATGGTGTTTACTCAATGCGTGGGACAATTGCTAAAAATTTAACTGAATTATTTGGCCGTAAAAAGTCACTGGGTAAGGGTGTTAAACTTGATTTAACAGATGACCAGTTGAATATTGATGTTTTTGTTTACCTTGATTACGGTGTATCTGTTCCTAAGGTTGCATTAGTGATGCAAGAAAAGATTAAACAACAATTACTATTTATGACAGGTTTAGAAATTATTGAAGTAAATGTTCATGTTGAAGGGGTTATTCCTGAAAAGGAAGCCGATAAGATAGATACTGACGATTTATTTTCAGAAAAAGATGGTGAAAATTAGTGAGTGTAATAGTAACTAGACATACGATTCGCGAAAAAGCATTTCAAGCATTATTTGCGTTAAATTCTAACCCAGATGGTGATAGAGAGGCTATTTATCGTGAATTGTTAGAAGTTCCTGATGAAGAGTCGGCTGTAATTCCACCTTATTTAGAAGCATTAGTTTCAGGTGTTAGTGATAAACAAGCTGAGATAGATTCTGTTATTGAAGAAAATCTAACATCACGCTGGAAACTATCACGCTTAAACAATACGGATTTAATTATTTTGAGATTAGCTATTTACGAAATGAAATACGTAGATGATGTTCCTGCTAAGGTAGCATTGAATGAAGCTTTAGAAATTGCTAAAGAATTTAGTGATGATGAATCAAGAAAATTTGTTAATGGTGTGTTAGATCCAGTTGTTGAAAAAATGCCTGTTGATATTGAAAAAACAAATGAATAATAATGATTGAGAAGTGTTGCATTTTTTGCGACACTTTTTTTTTAGAAATGAATACCTTAAATATGATAAAATGTAAGAAGTAAAAATGGAATAGAGGTGCTAAATTATGGCTAAATTAATTGATGGTAAAAAATTGGCACAAATAACGACGGATAATTTAAAATCTGAGATAGAAGCTTTAAAGAAAAAGAATGTCTTTCCTACATTAGCTGTTATTGTAGTTGGAGAAAATCCAGCAAGTAAAATATATGTTAAGAATAAGCATCGAATTGCTGAATCTATTGGGATAAAATCGATTGTTAAAAGATTACCTGATACGATATCAGAAAAAGAGTTGCTAAATCTCATTAATGACTATAATGATAATTCAGATATTAATGGCATATTAGTACAGTTACCTTTACCGAACCAAATTGATGAAAAAAAGATAACCGAAGCTATTAAACCAGAAAAAGATGTTGATGGATTTCATCCGATAAATATTGGACGATTAGCCATGAATGATCCACTAGCAATTCCATGTACACCACTGGGAATTATGAGAATGTTTAACGCATACAATATTGATTTAGACGGTAAAAATGCAGTTGTTGTTGGCCGCAGTAATATTGTGGGTAAACCAATGGCGGCGTTACTTTTAAACGCTAATGCAACAGTAACGATAACGCATAGTCATACGGAAAATTTATCAGAGATAACTAAACAGGCTGATATTTTAGTCGTTGCAATTGGTCAAGCAAACTTTATTAAAAAAACCGATGTGAAACAAGGTGCTGTAGTCATCGATGTCGGGATGAACCGCTTAGATAGTGGTAAGTTAGCGGGAGATGTCGATAAGGAAGTTGCAGAGGTTGCAGGATATCTGACACCAGTACCAAAAGGGGTTGGACCTATGACGATTGCAATGTTGATGGAACAAACAATTGAATTAACAAAACGGAGTGTTGGCATTGAATAAAGATAATTATTTATCAGTTACATCATTAACAACATATTTGAAGAAAAAATTTGATGCTGATCCTTATCTTGGGACCGTTTATTTAACTGGCGAAATTTCAAATTTAAGACCTCGACCTAATGCGCATCAATATTTTAGTTTAAAAGATGATCATGCTAAAATTAGCGCAATTATGTTCCGTTCAGCTTTTGATAAAATAAAATTTAAACCAGAAGATGGCATGAAAGTTTTAGTTATGGGCCGTATATCTTTATATGAAGCGACAGGTAACTATCAAATATATATTGAGCGAATGGAACCTGATGGTGTTGGTGCGTTATATCAAGCCTATGAGCAGTTAAAAAATAAGCTACAAGCTGAAGGATTATTTTCAGCACCAAAACAGGCATTGGTTAAATATCCTAAACGAATTGCTGTGATTACAAGTCCTTCAGGGGCTGTCATTAAAGATATTATGACAACCGTTAAAAGACGTTACCCGATTGCTCAATTAGTTTTATTTCCTGCGATTGTACAAGGTGACAAAGCAGCTAATGATTTAGTTAAGCGGTTAAAACAAATTAACGAATTAGGCCATTTTGACACGATTATTATTGGTCGAGGCGGTGGCTCAATTGAAGATTTATGGCCATTTAATGAAGAATCTGTTGCAAGGGAAATATTTGCTAGCCAGATTCCAATTATTTCTTCAGTTGGACATGAGACAGACACAACCATTGCTGATTTAGTGGCCGATGTTCGGGCAGCAACGCCAACAGCAGCAGCAGAATTAGCTGTCCCTGTTTACGCCGATGAATTAATTAAGATTAATCAATTAAAATTGAGACTATTACAAGTAACACAAAATATTTTAAGTTTAAGAAGACAACAATTAGATAAGATTCAACAATCATATGTTTTTCAACAACCTAATCGGTTATATGAGGGTTACCTTCAAAACTTAGACAATTTAGCACAACGCTTAATGCAAGTAACAAAACAAATTATCACAATTAAGAAACAACAATTTGAACAAGCTAATGGTCAGTTGCGCTATCAAAATCCGCAACAATTGGTTAGTCAACTGCAAGATCAAGTAAAACAACAAAACAAACAGTTACATCAATTAATGACCTACTTACTTGAAACAAAGAAACAACAGGTTGGCGAAAAAATAAATGCGCTTGATTTATTAAGTCCATTGAAGATTATGGGACGAGGATACAGTTACGTATCTATGGAAGATAAAATTATTAAAAGTATTAATTCAGTGAATATAGATGATAACGTCGTGTTACACCTTACAGATGGTAAAGCATATGCAAAAATTGAAAAAGTTGAAAAAGGAGAATAAAAAATGGCTGAAAAAAAAGCGACATTTGAAGATAACTTAGTAGAACTTGAAAAAATTGTAACAGAACTAGAACAAGGTGATGTTCCTTTAGAAAAAGCATTAACCCAATTTCAAAACGGTGTTAAGTTGAGCTCAAAATTGCAAAAAACATTGGAAAATGCTGAAAAAACATTAACCAGTGTCATGAATGATTCTGGTGAAGAAGTGCCATTCGAACAAGGCTTAGAAAATGAGTAACTTAACTAAATTTTCTGATATCGTATTACCAGAATTTAATCAAATTATGTTGAATCAATTACAGGCTTTAGACACTGAAAAAAAGTTAAAAGAATCGATGACTTATTCAGTTGAAGCGGGTGGTAAACGTATTAGACCACTAATCATTTTTGTTATTTGTCAAATGCTTAATCGTAAACTTGATAAGTCAGTTTATTCTATTGCTGGTGCATTAGAATTAATTCATACCTATTCATTAATTCATGATGATTTGCCTGCGATGGATGATGATAATTTAAGACGTGGTAAACCAACAAACCATATTATTTTTGGTGAAAGCATGGCAATTTTAGCTGGTGATGCACTAAATACATTAGCCTTTGAATGGATCAGTAACGCAGAGTTGCCTGATTCACAAAAGGTATTACTAATGGGTCAACTAGCTAGGTTAGCTGGCCCAGAGGGAATGGTTGGCGGTCAAGTTGCCGATATTGAAGGTGAACAAAAAGAGTTATCATTAGCGCAGTTGAAACAGGTGCATAAGCGTAAAACGGGTGATTTAATTGAATTTTCAGTTTACGCAGGTAGCATACTTGGAAAAGCGACTGACCAACAGCACGTAGCGTTTATGGCATATGGACGTCATTTTGGGTTAGCTTTTCAAATCTATGATGATATTATGGATGTCGTTGGGACATCTGAAGAGATGGGCAAGGCTGTTCATAAAGACAATCAAGAAAATAAAAATACGTATCCTGGACTAATGGGAATTGATCAAGCTTATAGGATGCTCGAAGAAGTAACCAATCAAGCTAAAGATGCTATTCAAACGCTTAAGCAAACAGGGTTGGAGACAGAGTATTTGGAAGAATTGTTACATTACTTTAAATTAAAAAATTAGGAGTCACTATGAAAAAAGAGCGCATTGATGTTTTATTAGTTAAACAAGGGTTATTTGAAACTCGTGAACAGGCCAAACGTGCAGTTATGGCTGGTGAAATTCTGGGTGAGAATGAAGAACGATTGGATAAACCAGGTGTTAAAATTTCTGAAGAAACTGTGCTTCATTTTAAAGGTAAAAAATTACCTTATGTGAGCCGCGGTGGACTTAAATTAGAAAAAGCCCTTAAAGTATTTGATGCAACCGTTCAGGATAAAACGGTCTTAGACATTGGATCATCAACCGGTGGCTTTACCGATGTTGCTTTACAAAATGGCGCAAAATTAAGTTATGCGTTAGATGTTGGTACCAATCAATTAGTTTGGAAATTACGACAAGATCCAAGAGTTGTTGTGATGGAAAATACTAACTTCAGATATAGTAAAAAAGAAGATTTTGAATTTGGACAACCCAATTTTGCAACAATAGATGTATCGTTTATTTCATTACATCTTATTTTACCTGCATTAAAGAAAATTATTACTGAAAATGGGGATGTTGTGGCATTAATAAAACCCCAATTTGAAGCAGGAAAAGAAAATGTTGGAAAACATGGTATTGTACGAGATGAAAAGATTCATCGTCAAGTGCTCGAAGACATTGTTCAATTTTCTATTTCCACTGGATTTAATGTTGCGGATTTAAGCTACTCACCAATTAAGGGTGGCGAAGGTAATATTGAATTTTTAATTCATTTAAAGTCTGCGATAAATGAAATTGGCGAGATTTCGGATAAGGTTAGTATCGATGGCGTATTAACTGCTGCATACGATAACCTGAATGCCGTTAAATAAGGATTTAAAGTGAAGTTCTTTAATAATAATTGAAATTACGTTATACTAACTCTATGGGTGGTAGAGGTTATCGGGTGAGGGGGACTTTAATGAAAAAGCAAGAACGGCAACGTTATGTTCGTGAATTATTGAAGAACAATAATATTGATAAGCAGGAAGATTTTGTGAGTTTGCTTAAAAAACAAGGGATTACAGTCACACAAGCAACTATTTCTAGAGATATTAAAGAAATGCAATTAATTAAAGTGCCATCTGCTGATGGAACTTACAGTTATAATTTACCTGTTCAAAAAAAATTGAATACAGAAAAAAAATTAACTAAAACGTTAAAAGATGCTTTTATATCAACTGATGTTCAAAATGAAATGTGTCTCGTTAAGGTGACGCCAGGAAGTGGTCCAGCAATCGTATCTTTAATTGAACAAATGAATTATTCATTTGTTTTTGGTACTTTAGGCGGAGATGGATCAGCTCTAATTATCTGTCACTCGAACAAAGATGCGTTAAAGTTAAGTAAAATTTTAAATGAGATTGTAACTGAATAGATAGAAATAAAATCTGTGACATTTGTTTCAGATTTTTTCTATTAAAGGGGTGAAAAAAATGTTACAAGAATTGACAATAAAAGATTTTGCCATTATTGATTCTTTGAATATCGATTTCATGGCTAATATGACAGTTTTAACAGGTGAAACTGGTGCGGGTAAATCCATTATCATTGATGCTTTGGGCCTCTTATCAGGTGGTAGAGGGTCCCAAGAATTTATTAGAAAAGATGCAAAAAAAATGGTGCTACAAGGACTCTTTATGCCAACTGAAAACTCAAATACGTTAACGAAGTTGGACCAATTAGGTATTGGCCATGATGATAACTCTGTGATTTTACAACGTGAAATACATAGATCTGGTAAAAATATTTGTCGCATAAACGGTATGTTGGTTAACACGAGTACACTAAAATCAATTGGTGAAACGTTAGTTGATATTCATGGCCAAAATGAACATCAAGAATTAATGCAACAGGATAAGCATTTGGGCATGTTAGATGAATATATTAAAAATGATATTCAAACACTGAAGCATAGTTATCAAGAAGCATTTGAATACTATCAAAACCTAAATAAGTTACAAATAAAAAGACAAACAAATCAAAACGAATGGGCACAACGATTAGATATGTTACATTTTCAAAAAGATGAAATTGAAAGTGCAGATTTAATTGAAAATGAAGAAGACATATTAAGCGCTGAAAAAGAACGTCTAGAAAATTTTCAAACTATTAATCAGTCACTGGATGCAAGTTACCAAGCGTTATCGGGTGATGATGAAAATACAGTTGACCATGTTGGTGTTGCAATGTCTAACATGCTAAAAATTGATAATTTAGATAGTGAATATAAAGACTTAGCAGAACGGTTGTCGTCAGCCTATTATATGCTGCAGGATGCATCTAGTGACCTATTGCGTCAGTTAGACTCCCTGGAATGGGATGAGCAACGATTAAATGAGATTGAAAATAGGCTTGAATTAATTGTACAATTAAAACACAAATATGGTGATTCTGTTGAAAAAATATTAGCTTATTTGAGTCTTATATCTGAAGAATTAATTGAAATGGAAGCAACTGAAGGTAATGCAGATGATTTAGATAATCAAGTTAATTTAGCTAGAAAAGAAGCCCATAAATTGGCTGATAAATTAACTAATGTTCGAAAAAAAGCAGCCATCATTCTACAAAAAGAAGTGCATAAACAGTTAAGTGAGTTGTATATGGACAAAGCCGTTTTTGAAGTTAAATTTGATTCACTCAATCAGTTAAATAGTACCGGACAAGATAAAGTTGAATTTTATATTCAAACAAATGTTGGGGAAACAATGGGGCCATTAGCTAAGATTGCTTCTGGTGGTGAACTTTCTCGAATGATGTTAGCGTTAAAGACAATTTTTTCTAGGACGCAAGGTGTCACAAGTATTATATTTGATGAAGTTGATACAGGAGTTAGTGGACGTGTTGCCCAGGCAATTGCTGAAAAAATTAATCAAATTGCCCAACAATCACAAGTTCTATGTATCACACATTTGCCACAGGTTGCTGCAATTAGCGAGCACCATTACTTTATAGCTAAAGAAGTGATTTGTGAACGTACAGAAACATCTATTAAATTGTTATCTAAGGAAGATCGTATTCAAGAAATTGCTCGAATGCTTGCCGGTTCTGAGATTACACCTTTAACTGTTAAACATGCTGAAGAATTACTAAATACGGCACAAAAAAAATAATTAAAACCAAGGTACTACTATGAATAGATGATTGGTTAGTTATAAAAAAGGAGAGTACTAATATGCTTAAGTTTGATAAAATATCAAAAATTTATAAAGGTAATAAAGCTGTAGATAATTTTAATTTGGAAGTTCAAGATGGTGAATTCATTTGTTTCATCGGAACATCTGGTTCAGGTAAAACAACTACTATGAGAATGATTAACCGTATGTTGACACAAACAGAAGGTACAATCACTATTGATGGTAAAGATATAGCCAAAATGGATCCCGTTAAATTACGTCGTAAAATCGGATATGTTATTCAAAATATTGGTTTAATGCCACATATGACTATTCGTGAAAATATTACATTAGTACCAAAATTATTAAAATGGCCTGAAGAAAAAAGAGATGAACGCGCTAAAGAAATGATTAAATTAGTTGAACTACCAGAATCATATTTAGACCGTTACCCATCTGAACTTTCTGGTGGGCAACAACAAAGAATCGGAGTTGTCAGAGCTTTAGCTGCTGATCAAGATATTATCTTGATGGATGAACCTTTTGGTGCGCTTGATCCTATTACTAGAGAAGCTTTACAAGATTTAGTTAAAGATTTACAAGAACGTTTAGGTAAGACATTCGTTTTTGTTACTCATGATATGGATGAAGCTTTAAAATTAGCAACACGAATTGTTGTTATGTCTGAAGGAAAGATTGTTCAAGCAGATACACCCGATAATATTTTGAAAAATCCAGCAAATAAATTTGTTGAAAACTTGATTGGTCAAGATAGACTTATCCAAGCTCGTCCAAGTATTACAACTGTTGGTCAAGTTATGTTAGCTAACCCAGTTTCAATTACACCAGGTAAGTCATTAGTAACAGCTATTCGTTTAATGCATGATCGTCGAGTTGATACGTTGTTAGTTACTGATGATGCTGGTATTTTAAAGGGTTATATTGATATTGAAAGCTTAGATTATAGTTTCAATACATCAAGTAGTGTCAGCGATATTATGAACAAAGATATTTTCTATGTTAAAGAAGATTCATTAGTTCGTGATACTGTTGAACGTATTTTAAAACGTGGATTTAAAAATGTACCTGTTATTAATAAAGATGGTATATTAGTCGGAATTGTAACCCGCGCTACCCTAGTTGATATTGTTTATGATGCACTTTGGGGTGATGAAAATAGTGCTTCTCATGAAGAAGTAACTAAAATAATGACGTCAGACTCAGGTACAGATACCGATGAAACTAGCCCAAGTTCAACGAAGGAGGGTTAATAATGACTTCATTTTTACAAGAATATGGGGCAATGATTGTCTCAAAATTATGGGAACATATTGAAATTTCAGGAATGGCATTATTTTTTGGAGTAGCAATAGCTGTTCCTTTAGGAATTTTACTAACAAGATTACCTAAGACAGCCAATATTGTAATTGCAATTGCTAGTATGTTGCAAACAATTCCTGCTTTAGCTTTACTAGCCATGATGATTCCTTTATTTGGGATTGGTAAGTTACCAGCTGTTGTAGCATTATTTATCTATTCGTTGTTACCAATATTAAGAAATACGTATATTGGTATTAAAGAAGTGGATCCAGTGTTAAAAGACGCTGCTAAAGGGATGGGTATGACTAATTTGCAGTCGATTCTGCAAGTTGAATTAGTTATGGCATCTCAGGTTATTATGTCTGGAATTCGTTTAGCTGCAACTTATGTAATTGCTTGGGCAACATTAGCTTCATATATTGGTGCTGGTGGCTTAGGGGATATGATTTTTAATGGATTAAATTTGTATCAACCAAAATTAATTTTAGGCGGTACAATTCCAGTTATCTTATTAGCCTTACTAGTTGATTTTATACTTGGACAGGTTGAAAAAAAGGTAGCACCAAAAACAACAAGAAATTAAGGAGGCTTTAACATGAAAATTACGATGAAAAAAATACTTGTTAGCTTAAGCCTTCTGTTTGCCGGTGTGAGTCTATCAAGTTGTGGGTTTCCTGGTTTAACAGGTGGCTCTGAATCGACAATTAAAATTGTCGCACAATCAACGACGGAATCTCAAATTATTGGATCAATGCTACAACAATTGATTGAACATGAATCAGATAATCAAGTAGAACTGATAAATAATTTAGGTTCTGGTACATTAAGTTTTAATGCACTCAAAAACGGTGATGCAGATATATCATCTGCTAGATATACAGGAACTGACTTAAGTGCGGTATTAAATAAACCAGTAGAAAAAGATACCGTTAAAGCTAATAAAATAGTTAAAGATGGATTCGAAAATAGATTCCAAATGAAATGGTTTGATAGTTTAGGTTTTGCTGATACTTATGCATTTATGGTTACAAAAGAGACAGCTAAAAAGTACAATTTAAACACAGTATCTGATTTAAGAAAAATTGAATCTAAATTAACAGTCGGTGTTGATGCCAACTGGATTAGCCGTGTAGGTGATGGTTACGATGGTTTCCAAAAAGAATATAATATTAAATTTGGTAACATTTATCCTATGCAGATTGGATTAGTCTATAGCGCTTTGGCAAAGGGTAAAATGGATGTTGTTCTTGGATATTCAACTGATGGCCGAATTAAGAGTTATGATCTGAAAATTTTGAAGGATGATCGTCACTTCTTCCCACCATATTCAGCAAGCCTTGTTGCAAATGATTCTATCTTGAAGGAACATCCTGAATTAACACCGCTTATTGATCGACTTAAAAACAAAATTAATTTATCAACAATGCAATCATTAAATTACAAAGTTGATAATGATTTTTACGAACCAGCAGTAGTTGCAAAACAATTCTTAGAAGAACATCATTACTTCGAAAAGGCGGGTGATTAATATGAATACTTTTGATCAATTGATGTCTTATTTTAGTAATAATGGGTTATATGTTTTACAAGAATTTACAAGACATTTTTTAATTTCAATATATGGTGTGATAATTGCTGCAATTATTGGGATTCCAATCGGAATTTTTATCTCAAAACATCATAGATTGAGCGATGTAGCAATAGGTGCTGCTAATGTTATTCAAACTGTACCATCATTAGCAATGTTATCTATTATTATGTTGGGACTAGGTTTAGGTGTTAATACAGTTATTGTAACTGTTGCACTTTACTCACTATTACCTATTTTAAAAAATACGTATTCAGGGATGATTAATGTTGATCCTGGCGTTCTTGATTCTGGTAAAGGGATGGGAATGACGAGACTTCAAATCCTTTATATGATTGAGTTACCGTTATCATTATCAGTTATCATGGCCGGAATTAGAAATGCATTAGTTGTTGCAATTGGTATTACAGCAATTGGTTCATTTATTGGTGCAGGTGGACTTGGAGATATTATTATCCGAGGAACAAATGCAACTGATGGAGCAGCTATTATTTTAGCTGGTGCATTGCCAACAGCTCTAATGGCCGTTATTGCTGATGCAATTTTGGCACTTATTCAAAGAAAATTTGATCCAACAACAATTAAACGTAAATAAAAAAATGGTCATTTTCTAGTTGTTATAGAAAGTGACCATTTTTATATTGAATCGATTAAAGCGATATAACGGAGTTGATTATCAGTAAGAAGGTAAGTGATATTCGTATATTGCGTTTTAAATATTAATTGATTAGAACCAGAACGTCGGTGTAAGGTACCACGAAGTTCTTGGAATTCTTTTTGAAATCCAGTTGGATTTAATTGTAAAATAATTGTTTTTTTCATTTTTAAAACTTTTTCTGTAAAGAGTGCTAATTGAAATTGAGGCATTTGTGGTCTTAAAATAAAGTCATCTAAATCAAAAATTTTATGATATGAATATTGTAGTGTTGAGCCAATAGTTTGAATTGTTGTTTGTTGTTTATTTTGCATAATAAAGTTCCTCCCCGAACGTTTGTTTGTATTTTCATTATACGAACAAACGTTCGGTAAAGCAAGTGTTAATTTATAATATATTTAAAAGATGACAACAGCGCATAAAAAGCTTGAATAATAGCCGTAAAAAGTGCATACTATTTATTAATACTTATCTTAGAGGAGTTTACAAATTTAATGGCTAATCGTGGAATGTTGATCGTACTATCTGGTCCATCAGGGGTCGGTAAAGGAACCGTAAGAAAAGCAATTTTTGACCAAGCTGACAATAAGTTTCTTTATTCAATTTCAATGACCACTCGTAAAATGCGAGAAGGCGAAGTTGATGGTGTTGACTATCATTTTGTATCAAAAGAAGAATTTGAGAATGAAATTTCAACGGGCGGTATGTTAGAATACGCCAAGTATGTTGACAATTACTATGGAACACCGTTAAAATATGTAAATAAGATGCTTGACGCTGGTCAAGATGTCTTTCTTGAAATTGAAGTACAAGGTGCTATGCAAGTTCGAGAAAAAATTTCTGATGGTTTATTTATTTTCTTAACGCCACCTGATTTGATGGAATTAAGACAAAGAATTACAGGACGTGGAACGGATGATTCTGCAACTATTGATAAACGAATGACAAAAGCCATTGGTGAGATTGATATGATGCAGAATTACGATTACGCGGTTGTTAATGATGAAATAAATGATGCTGTTGAAAAAATTCAAACGATTATTAAAGCTGAACGTTGGCGTGTAAAACGATTTTTACCTGACTATAGAAAACAATTAGGAGATGTATTTAAATGATTTTATATCCTTCAGTAGATGACTTATTGAAACAAGTAGATTCAAGATACTCATTAATTATGTTAGCAAGTAAACGTGCCCATGAATTAGATGCTGGCGCTCTACCAATGCTTTCTAATTACAAATCAAAAAAGAATGTTGGACGTGCTTTGGAAGAAGTTGTTACTGGTGATTTAATTATTGATCCAGTTGAAAAAGAAGATATTCGTTAATCTGATTAAATGAAAAGGAGTTAAGACAAGCTAATTGTCCTAACTCCTATTTTATTTCTTAGAAAATTGATACAATAGAGAATAGAATAAATTCGGTATGGGGGCGACATGAAATGACACTTGAAAATAAAAAAATCGGTCTTGTTGTAACAGGTGGTATTGCAGCGTATAAAAGTTTGGGATTAGTCCGAGCACTAATTAAACAAGGTGCTAGCGTTCGAGTTGCGATGACCAAAGCTGCAACTGAATTTGTAACACCCTTGAGTTTTGAAACGTTGAGTAAAAATAGGGTGTTAACTGATTTATTTTCAGGAAAAGAGTCTGAGCATGTTGCACATATTGAATTTGCAGACTGGGCAGAATTAATGGTTATTGCACCAGCGACAGCAAACATTATCGCAAAAATGGCCAATGGTATCGCAGATGATTTTGTTTCAACCACTTTATTAGCAACTGAGGCACAAAAAATTGTTGTGCCCGCAATGAATGAACATATGCTAATGAATTCTGCTACACAACGTAATCTTAAATTTTTAGGACGAAATAACATTCAGATTATTGAACCAGAAATAGGCTTTTTAGCAGAAGGTTATTCAGGTAAGGGACGTTTTCCCGAATTAAATGTGATAATGTCAGTTATTCAAACTTCCTTTGAGGATAGTGACAAACCATTAGAAGGTAAAAATGTCTTAGTGACAGCTGGTGGTACACGAGAACGAATCGATCCAGTTCGTTTTATCGCTAATGATTCTTCTGGTAAAATGGGTTTCGCAATTGCGATTGAAGCGCAAAAGTTAGGTGCTAATGTCACCTTAATTAGCGGAATAAGCCAGTTGCCAGACCCAATTGGCGTGACAACAATTAGAGTTACAACTGCGTTAGAGTTATCTGAAGCTATCAATAAGCGATTTGATGACCAAAATATTTTGATAATGGCAGCAGCTGTTTCAGATTATCGTGTACAAAATGTTGCAGATCAGAAAATAAAAAAAGCTGAATCTACTTTAACGTTAATATTAGAAAAAAATCCAGATATTTTAAAACATTTGGGCCAAATTAAGCAAAATCAGTATTTAGTCGGATTTGCTGCGGAAACCCAAAACGGACTAGAAAATGCACAAGAAAAATTAGAAAAGAAAAATTTAGATTTATTGGTTTTAAATGATGTCTCAAATTCTGCCATTGGATTTAATAGCAATGATAATGAGGTAACACTGCTTAGACCAAACAGAAAAAATGATTTCATAAAGCAAACAAGTAAAAAGCAAATTGCTAAGGAATTATTAGCTACTATTATAAGCGATGTAGTAAAATAAGCAGTTAATTAAATGAAAGGAGGTTTCAGTATGTCACAATATGCAAAAATTATCGTTGATGTTCCTACGATGCAAACGGACCAGCCATATACGTATTCAATCCCAGCAGTATTAACAAATCAGATTGAGATTGGCATGCGGGTTATTGTACCATTTGGGAATGGTAAACGATTGGTTCAAGGATTTGTAATTGATCTTTTTGATAAGAATGAGTTCGATGGTCATGTAAAAGATATTCAATCAGTCGTTGATTTAAGACCTGTTGTGAATACTGAATTATTAGACTTATCTGAGTGGATAGCTAATGAAACCTTTTCCTTCCGTATAACTGCCTTACAAATGGTTTTACCGAGTGTCATGCGTGCAACCTATAAAAAGCGAGTTCGTTTAATTGACGAAATTGATGAAGATTTACAAGATAAATTATTTCAAGGTCAAGATTCTATTGAATTTGATCCAGAACATATGGATGCTCAAATAATTAAAGAATTATTACAACTTACCAAGGCTGAAAAGGCTGAGATGATTTATGAAGTTGGCAATAAAGCTAAAGTTAAAATGCAAATATCAATCCAACCAAAACTTGGATTCGAAGCATATGAAAATATTCGAAGTGGTTTACGTAAAAATGCTAAACAACAGCACTTATTGATTGACTATCTACAATCACTCACTGAAGATAGCTTGATTCCTCAGAAACAAGTTGTTGAGGAAATAGGCGTGACACCTGCAACAATTACAGCTGGAGCAAAAAATGGTTGGCTTGAAAAAGTTGAGACTGAGGTATATCGGGACCCATATAAAGACACAATTATTGAGCCAACCAATATGCAAGAATTAACCTCAGATCAAGAGGTTGCGGTGCTAGCTGTCGATGAGGCTATTAAAAGTGGAACTAATACAACATTTTTACTTCAAGGTGTGACGGGGAGTGGGAAAACAGAAGTTTATTTGCAGACAATCGCAAAAGCGCTAGAACTTAGAAAAACAGCTTTGATGCTTGTACCAGAAATAGCTTTGACACCCCAAATGGTTAAGCGAGTTAAATCACGATTTGGTAATCTAGTTGCGGTCCTGCATAGCGGTTTGTCTGACGGTGAGCGTTATGATGAATGGCGCCGGATTGAGCGTAAAGAAGCGCAAGTAGTTGTCGGTGCACGTTCAGCCGTTTTTGCACCATTAGATAATATTGGCGTTATTATTGTTGATGAAGAGCATGAATCGAGCTATAAACAAGATGAAACACCAAGGTATCATGCAAGGGATGTTGTTCTTTGGAGAAGTAAAAGACATCAGTGTCCTGTCATATTGGGTAGTGCAACACCATCCCTCGAATCTCGTGCTAGAGCTCAAAAAGGCGTGTATGAGTGGTTACAATTACCTCAACGTATAAATGGTCATCCCATGCCAGAAGTTACGCTAATTGATATGAGAGAAGAAATGAAAAAGACTGGTGAGAGTAATTTTTCTGAGCCACTTAGACATGAAATTACTAAGCGCCTTGAGAAAAATGAACAGACTGTTTTAATGTTAAATCGTCGTGGGTTTTCATCTTTCGTAATGTGCCGAGATTGTGGATTCGTGCTACCTTGTCCTAACTGTGATACTTCTTTAACATTGCATATGGATACTCATACAATGAAATGTCATTATTGTGGACATGAAGAAGGTATTCCTAAAACTTGTCCTAACTGTCATAGTCGAAAAATTAGATATTATGGTACAGGTACGCAAAAAGTTGAAGAAGAACTTAAAACGTTATATCCAGAGGCTAAAATTTTACGAATGGACGTTGATACGACACGTAAAAAAGGCGCACACGAAAAAATCCTAGCTAAATTTGGCGCAAAAGAAGCTGATATTTTATTGGGTACACAAATGATTGCGAAAGGGTTAGACTTTCCTGATGTGACGTTAGTTGGCGTTCTTAATGCAGATACAGCACTTAGTTTGCCTGATTTTAGATCAAGTGAAAGAACGTTCCAATTATTAACCCAAGTGAGCGGTCGAGCTGGTCGAGCTGAAAAAGAAGGACATGTTATTATCCAAACTTTTAATCCAGATCACTACGCGATTCAATATGCGAAGCATCATGACTATGAATCATTTTATAAAAAAGAAATGTCAGTTCGACATATGGAAAATTATCCACCATATTATTATACAATTCAGCTCACTGCTAGTTATACGGATGAGGCTGGAGCAGCGAAAAAAATGTTAGAAGCAGTTCAATTTTTAAAACCAGTGTTATCAAAGAATGCGATTATTCTTGGACCAACACCAAAATCAATTATGCGTGTTAATAATCGTTTTTATTATCAAGTGGTTATTAAGTATAAATCAGAAGGTCAATTAAAAGAACGACTAAGAGAGTTAATGACTAAATCTCAAGCCGAAGTTCGAAAAGGTTTAAAATTAACGATTGATTCTGAACCAGTAAACTTTATTTAAATTAAGGAGATATTATGACGTCAATTGTATTTATGGGAACACCAGAATTTTCAGCTCCAATTTTAGAAAGTTTAATTGAAAACGGCTATGACGTGAAAGCTGTTATGACACAACCAGATCGAATGGTTGGGCGAAAACGTATTTTAACGCAATCACCAGTAAAACAAGTTGCAGTAAAACATGGTATTGAGGTATTACAACCAGAAAAATTAAGTGGCAGCGATGAAATGGCCAAAGTAATTGCAATGGCACCCGATTTTTTGGTAACTGCAGCATTTGGACAATTTTTACCAACAAAATTATTAGAATCTGCTAAAATTGGTGCAATAAACGTCCATGGTTCACTATTACCTAAATATCGTGGTGGCGCACCAATTCAATATGCTATTATGAATGGTGAACAAGAAACAGGTATTACCATTATTTATATGGTTAAAAAAATGGATGCTGGAAATATTATTAGCCGTCGTGCAATTAAAATTGAAAATAATGATGATACTGGTTCAATGTTTGAAAAATTAAGTTTATTAGGTAAGGAACTATTACTTGAAACATTACCAAAACTAATTGATGGTACAAGTGAATCAACACCACAAAATGAAGATAAAGTAACCTTTTCACCTACCATTAAACCAGAAGAAGAAGCCCTTGATTTTTCAAAAACGGCTAATGAAATAGACTGGAAAATTCGTAGCTTAAGACCGGTACCTGGTGCATATACGATTTTAAAGGGTAAGAGAACTAAAATATGGGATATAACTGTACTAGATAAAAAAACTATTTTATCTGCTGGAAAAGTAGTTGAAGTAGCTAAAAAATCACTTGAAATTGCTTGTGGTGATGGGACCGTATTAGCTATTAATTCGCTTCAACCAGATGGTAAATCAAAACAAACCATTGTCGACTACCTAAACGGTAGTGGGCAAGGAATAAAAGAAGGACAACAGGTGATTGATGTATGACAACTGATTTAAAAACGACACCCCGATTCTTAGCAGTTGATCTTTTAACAAGAGTTGCTAAACAAGGGACGTATTCAAATATTGCGTTGAACCAAGTGATTAAGAATAATCATATGGAAGTTCGGGATGCTCATTTATTAACACAACTAGTTTACGGTGTTATCCAAAGACGTCTCACTTTAGAATATTGGTTGGCACCATTTGTTAAAAATCCTAGCAAAATGGATAATTGGGTTCAAGAATTACTATTGAGTGCCATTTATCAGATGCATTATCTTGATAAAATTCCAACTCGCGCAATTTTTAATGAATCAATTGAAATTGCAAAACGAAAAGGCCATGCAGGTACGCGTAAATTTGTTACTGGTGTTTTACATGCAATTGAGCGTGAAGGTATCCGTCCTGTTTCTGAAATTAAAGATGATATTGAACGTTTGAGTATTGAAAGTAGTACACCAGTTTGGTTGGTAAACGAATTAATTAAACAAGTAGGCTTAGAAAAAGCGACACATTTGTTGGCTTCAATCAATGAAGCACCTGATCAATCTGTTAGAGTAAATACAGCTAAAGCAACTGTCGAAGAAGTCATTGAAAAAATGGAAAATGAAGGCTTTGAGGTGAAACGTAGTCAAGTTTCACCAGTTGGGTTATTAGTGACTAATGGATTTGCTCCTGATAGTGGCGTTTATCACGATGGGTTAATTACGATTCAAGATGAAAGTGCAATGTTAGTTGCTGACGCAATGAATATTCAACCAGGTGATAAAGTTTTAGATGCATGTGCCGCACCAGGTGGAAAAACAACCCATATTGCATCATTCCTAGATGAAACTTTATTTGGTGAAGTTGTAGGGTTAGATATTCATGCACACAAAGTTAAATTAATCGGTGATAATGCTAAACGTTTAGGTTTATCTAGTGTTGTTGAGGAGATGGTATTAGATGCACGTTTAATTTCAGAAGAATTTGATAATGAATATTTTGATTCAATTCTTGTTGATGCACCTTGTTCTGGAATTGGATTATTACGTCGTAAACCAGAAATTAAATATGAAAAAACATTAGCTGATTCAAATAATTTACAAAAAATTCAATTAGCTATTTTAGACAAAGTGGCACCAACTTTGAAAAAAGGTGGTCGCTTAACTTATAGTACATGTACTATTTTAGATATTGAAAATAAGGATGTTGTTAACCAGTTTGTTGAAACTCATCCTGAATTTAAAGTGATTGAAACGCCAACTGCTTTGGCATTAAAAGAAAATAGAGACGATAAAGAATTAACTATTTATCCGGATGATTATCATTCAGATGGATTTTTCATTACATGTTTAGAAAAACAACTTTAGACTCGAGGTGTAAGAATGAAAGTTGCCTATCAAACAGATGTAGGTAGTGTCAGAGAAAATAATGAAGATTACGTCGGTGTCTTTCACAATAAAAGTGGTATTTCTTTTGTGATGGTTGCAGATGGTATCGGTGGTCATTTGGGCGGAGATGTTGCTTCAGAAATGGCCGTTTCACACATGGGATTTCGATTTGAAGGAACTAATTTTAGCCAGCCCAGTGATGCAATTAAATGGATAACCAAAGAAGTAGAGATGGAAAATAAACAAATTATTGAAAAGTCTAATCAATATGAAGATCTTTCAGGTATGGGCACAACAATGGTATGTGCCATATTCTTTGAAGAAAAATATATTGTTGCCAATATTGGTGATAGCCGAGGATACTTATTACGTGACAAAGAACTTTATCAATTAACTGAAGATCATTCAGTAGTGAATGAATTAATTAAGCGTGGCGAACTAACCGTAGAAGATGCTAAAAATTATCCGCAAAAGAATATGATTACAAGAAGTTTAGGTATCTCGTCAGATGCTGATGCTGATATTGCGGTTAATGATTCTGAGTCGGGTGATTTATTATTATTATGCACAGATGGCTTAACTAATATGGTCTCTGATGATGAAATCAAGACGGTCTTAAAAAATACTACAACTGTTGAAGAAAAAGGCTCGGAATTAATTAGATTGGCCAATAAGGCAGGCGGATTAGATAACATTACCGCACTCCTGGTTAGCAATGATCGGGGGATAGTGTAATGAAACCTGATACAATTTTTAATGAACGTTATAAAATAATAAATTCATTAGGCGAAGGTGGCATGGCAAATGTCTATCTTGCGACTGATTTAATTTTGGATCGACCAGTAGCTGTTAAAGTATTGCGAGTCGATTTAAGGGATGATCAAGATACTGTTAGACGTTTTAAACGTGAGGCATTGGCAACAACTGAATTGGTTCATCCAAATATTGTGAATGTTTATGATGTCGGTGAAGTAGACGGACTGCAATTTATGGTCATGGAATATGTGCCGGGACATGATTTAAAAACATATATAGCAAAAAGGTTCCCAATTCCATATCAAGTTGTGATTGATATTATGACTCAAATTTTATCAGCTGTAGAAGTAGCACATGATCACAGTATTATTCATCGTGATTTAAAACCACAAAATATTTTAATAGATGCAGATGGTAATGCTAAAATTACAGATTTTGGTATTGCTGTGGCATTGGCTGATCATTCGTTAACACAAACTAATACTTTATTGGGTTCTGTTCATTATCTTTCGCCAGAACAGGCTAGAGGTAGCATGGCAACAAAACAATCTGATATCTATTCGCTTGGTATTATTTTGTATGAAATGTTAACTGGGCGAGTTCCTTTTGAAGGTGAAACAGCTGTTTCAATTGCCCTAAAACATTTTCAAAGTGATGTGCCATCTGTTCGGGAATTTGATCCTAATATTCCGCAGTCTCTTGAAAATGTTGTTTTACAAGCAACAAGTAAAGTACCGCGAGATAGGTTCCAATCTGCTGGAGAAATGTCAATTGCTTTGCGAGAATCTTTGGCTAAAAAAAATGTGGCAAAGTGGCAGCCTGAAGAGGTTATCAGTGGTGAAACTAAAGTATTGCCGGTATTTGATAAGCAGACTGTAGAAACACTTAGTCCGAATCAGGAACCAGATGTAAAAAAAGATACGAAAAAGAAAATGAGTCGTCGTAAAAAATGGACTATCGGCGCAATCATTTTTGCTTTTGTCGCTCTTATTCTGGGTGGTGCGATTCTTGCAATGAGTTCACCAAAAGAAGTTAAGGTCCCTGATTTAAGCGGAATGACAGTTAGTGAAGCAAAATCAAATTTAGCAGACAAAAATTTGAAACTTGGTAAAATTACTCGAACAAATAGTGAAACCGTTGATAGTGGTAATATCATTAATTCAACACCTAAGAAGAATGAAATAATTCGAGAAAAAAATCAGGTTGATGTAATGGTATCAAAGGGAAAAGCTAAGATAACAATCGAGAATTACGTTGGTAGTAATTATGAGGATGTTAAAACAACGTTAGAAAATGATGGCTTTAAAGTTGAAAAAGAAACGGAAGAGTCAGAATCTGTGACTGAAAATGAAATTATGGCGCAAGATGTCACAGCGGGTGATAAGGTAGTTCCGAGTGATACAGTGATTACATTGACAGTTAGTTCAGGTCCTAAAGTGTATACACTTAGAGATTTAACAGGATATACAAGAAAAAGTGTTCAGGATTATACAAGCGAATTAGGTGGTAATCTGACAATTAGCGAGGCCTACTCAGATTCAGTTGACAAAGGTCAAGTTATTAAACAATCACCAGCAGAAGGAAGCTCTTTTTCTAAAGGTGATCGATTATCAGTTGTTATTTCTAAAGGAAAAAAAGTCACAACTGATGAATTTACCAGGACTATATCTGTTCCATTCAAATCAATTGTGTCAGAAAGTTCAAGTTCAGTTGATGAAGAAAAAGATACGGATGAGGACAAAGACTCGTCGTCAGATGATAGTTCCAGCTCTAGTTCAAGTTCTTCAGAATCAAAAGCAGATGAAAATGCTATTGAAATTTATATTGAAGACAAAACACATAACATTGATGATATTTATGAACGGAAAACAATTACAAAAGATACTGATTTTAAATTATCATTTGTTTTAGATTCTGGAAAAGCAGGAAAATATAAAATTTTGCGTGATGGTGAAGTAATTGCGGAAAATGATAATGTAACTAAAAATTAAATAAAAGATGTGGTAAAATTAGATTAGAGGGTAAACTTCTAATCTATTTTTTAATTAATCATATAAAACGGTTACATGAGTCCAGTTAAAGGAGGTTAATTTATTGGTAACAGGTCAGATTAGACAATCATTAAGTGGCTTTTACGACGTTGATGTCGAAGGCGAAACTTATCGAACAAGGGCTCGAGGTAATTTTAGAAATTCTAACCAGGCACCACTAGTTGGCGATTGGGTTGACTTCAAAGCTGAAAATAAAAAAGAAGGCTATATTCTTAATATTCATGATCGAGAAAACAGCTTAATTCGACCACCAGTAGCTAATATTGATGAAGCAATTGTTGTAACGTCATGTGTTGAACCAGCATTTTCAAGCAATCTATTAGATAGACAATTAATTATGCTAGAATCGCATCATGTTAAGCCAGTCTTATACTTTTCAAAGGGCGATTTAATTCCTGAAGAGAAAGTAGTTGAAATAAGCAGTATTATTGAAGCTTATAGTCAAATCTATCCAACATTTTTTCCATTTGGTAAAAATGAAGATGTTGTGGTTAAAGAATTACAAGATACCTTTCCGGGTAAAATTGCAGTCGTAATGGGTCAGACTGGTGCAGGAAAATCAACATTACTAAATAAAATTATGCCAGAGTTGGAGTTGCAGACGGCTGAGATATCAAAAGCCTTACATCGTGGTAAACATACTACTCGTAAGGTAACATTAATGCCTATTGCAGGTGGGCTAATTGCTGATACACCTGGATTTTCTTCTTTTGATTTATTTGATATGTCAAAAGAAGAGTTACCAAAGTTATTTCCAGAATTAAATGAACTATCTGTTGGCTGTAAATTTAGAGGTTGTTTGCATATTAAGGAGCCTAAATGTGCAGTTAAAGCAGCACTTGAACAAGGTAATTTATTACAGAGTCGGTACAAAAATTATTTACAATTTAATCAATTAATTGTTGATCAAAAACCAAACTATAAGAAATGAGATGACCAAAATGAAATTATCACCTTCTATTTTAAGCGCTAATTTTGCAAACTTGGAAAAGGATATTAAAGTTGTTGATCAAGCTGGTGCAGAATATTTACATATTGATATTATGGATGGCCATTTTGTGCCTAATTTAACTTTTGGTGCAAACGTCGTTGAAGCAATTAGACCATTAACAAAAATGGTTTTGGATTGTCATTTGATGGTAGAAAATCCAGAATCTTATATTGAAGAATTTGCTGCGGCAGGTGCTGATATTATTGGGGTTCATGTTGAATCAACTCCCCATATTTTTGGTGTTATTCAACATATTAAAAAATTAGGTGTGAAAGCTGAAGTGGTTATTAACCCAGGAACATCCCTAGAGACAATTAAACAAATTTTGCCACTTGTTGATCAAGTATTAGTGATGACTGTTAACCCTGGATTTGGGGGACAATCATTTATTCCAGAAATGAAACGTAAAATTGACCAATTAGACCGTATCAAACAAGTTCAAAATTATGATTTTGATATTGAAGTTGATGGTGGTGTTAATGATCAAACGATTAAGGAATGTCTTGATAGTGGTGCAACAGTCGCAGTAGCTGGTTCATACATCTACAATAGTGATAATCCAACTGAACAAATTAATAAGTTAAGAGAAGCAACCAAATGAAACTCAATATCTTAGTCGGTGGACCTAAGGAACAGTGGCCTAAGGAATTAGTGGATGGTAACGTTCGTGGACCGTGGATTGGTGTTGACAGAGGTGCATTGCGATTAATAAAACTAGGTATTACACCTGAGCTATCGATTGGTGATTTCGATTCAATGACTGAAAGTGAATTTAATTTAGTATCTAATCATAGTAAAAAAATTAAAATAGCTAATCCTGAAAAAGATGATACAGATACTGAATTTGCTTTGAGAGAAGCCATATCTGAATTTGAGTTTGATTCAGTGACGATTTATGGCGCTACAGGTGGTCGAATTGATCATTTATTGGCTAATTTGTTTTTTATTTTTAGAGAGCCATTTAATACAATGTTTGAAAAAATTTGTTTAGTTGATAAACAAAATTCAATTCGATTCTTTAAATCTGGTAAGTATCAGTTAATAAAAGAAGATGATAAAAAATATCTTGCATTTATTCCACTGTCACCAGTTAAAAAATTGAGTTTAATAGATGAGAAGTATACATTGAATCAAATTAATTTTGTGAACCCGATTTCATTAGCAAGTAATGAATTTATGGGGGATACAGGTGAGTTTAGTTTTGAATCTGGTATTATTATTGTGATTCAAAGTCGTGATGACGAAAAATAGAGCAAAAAAAAAGACTTAGCATAAATGCTGAGTCTTTTTAAATTGAATTAAACACGGGTAACTTTACCTGACTTTAAAGCGCGAGCAGATACATAAACTCTTTTAGGTTTACCATCAACTAAGATGCGAACTTTTTGTAAATTAGGTTTCCAGCTACGGTTTGTTTGGTTCAATGCATGAGAACGTTTCTTACCGAAAGTAGTCTTACGTCCTGTAATAAAATCTTTTGCCATATTCATATCCTCCTCTGCAATTCACTTAAAAAGCAAAGCTATGCTTACTTACCTAAACAAAAATATCATATTTAGCCATATAATGCAATACTTTTCTTTCAAGTAAATTTGCTTGACAGCTTGAAATTCCCGAAGGTAGGGGAATAGAATTTTCTTAGATGCTATTTTTCTTTTATTCTACCATATCCTATGATAAAATACTCTTATTGATTGTGTGAAAATATAAGGAGGCTATTCTTATGGCTGTTAAGATCAAAACGCAATTCGGTACGATTGATATTGATAATGAAGTTATTGCGACAGTTGTCGGCGGTGCCGCAACTGAAATTTTTGGGATTGTCGGAATGGCAAGTAAAAACCAAATTCGTGACAATGTGAATGAAATTTTAAGAAGAGATAATTATTCTAGAGGTGTTGTTGTTCGCCAGGAAGATAATGGTGTTGCTATTGATGTCTACATTATTGTTGGCTATGGCACAAAAATATCTGAAGTTTGTCGTAATGTTCAAGAAAAAGTGAAGTATAATTTAGAAACAATGCTAGGTGTATCTGCTAATTCAGTTAACGTGTTAGTACAAGGCGTTCGCGTACTAGGCGATTAGTAACTAGCTATTTTAGTAGTGACCAAGGAGGAAAAAGAAGTGACTGTTACGAAAATTACGGACCAAGAATTTAGAAAAATGGTCCAAATTAGCTCACAACGATTGGCTAAAAATGCCGAATTTATTAATTCATTGAATGTATTTCCAGTGCCAGATGGTGATACAGGTACAAATATGAACCTTTCGTTCGCAAGTGGGGCAAAGTATGTTCAAGATTCACCTTCTGAACATGTTGGTGAACTATCTTCGATTTTAGCTAAAGGTTTACTGATGGGTGCTCGAGGCAACTCAGGCGTTATTTTATCACAAATTTTTAGAGGCTTTTATAAACGGATCCAAGCTAAAGAGGTTTTAACTGCTACTGATTTGTCAGATGCTTTGACAGGTGGCGTAGAAGTCGCGTATAAAGCCGTTATGAAACCAACTGAAGGAACTATTTTAACAGTTGCAAGAGAAGCCGCTAAGGCTGCAAATAAAGCTGCCTCTGAGAGCGATGATGTTATCGTCGTTATGGAAGCAACTTATGTAGCTGCTAAAAAAGCATTAGCAACAACACCGGATTTATTACCTGTTTTAAAAGAGGTTGGTGTTGTTGATTCAGGTGGTCAAGGATTAACATTTGTTTATGAAGGTTTCTTTGATGCCTTAACTGGTAAGGAAACAATTAGTGAAGAATACAAACCAAATGAAAAAGAAATGGATGAAATGGTTAATGCCAGTCACCATCAGAGTGTTCAAAGTAAATTAAGTACTGAAGATATTAAATTTGGTTATTGTACAGAAATCATGCTTAAATTGGGTGCTGGTCGTTTAGTTGATCGTAAATTTGATTATGATGAATTTAGAAATCATTTAAGTGAAATTGGTGATTCTCTTCTTGTTGTGGCCGATGATGAAGTTGTTAAAGTTCACGTACATACAGAAAATCCTGGTGAAGTGATGACTTATGGTCAACATTATGGTTCATTAATCAAAGTTAAGGTTGATAATATGCGTCAACAACATGAGACAATTTTGGAAAATGATGAAGAAGAGACTGAAGAAACAAGTGAAACTGCAGTACCTAGCGAAATTGCAGTTATTTCAATTTCATCTGGTTCTGGTGTTGCGACACTTTTCAAAAGTTTAGGCGTTTCTTATATTTTAAGTGGTGGTCAAACAATGAATCCAAGTACGGAAGATATTGTTAAGGCAATTGAAGCAACTAAAGCTAAAAATGTGATTATTTTACCTAATAATAAAAATATTTTCTTAGCTGCTGAACAAGCTGTTGAAGTTTCAACAGTTCCAACAGTTGTTGTACCAAGTCGTACAATCGCTCAAGGAATGACAGCAATGCTTGGTTTTAATATTGATAGTACATTAGAAGAAAACAAAGATGCTATGATTGAAAACTTGGATACAGTAACTTCTGGTCAAGTAACAATTGCAGTTAGAGATACAACAATTGAAGGTATTGAGATTAAAAAAGATAATTATATGGGTATTATTGATGGTAGCATCAAAGTAACCGATAATGATCGTAAAAAAGTTGCAATTGAAATGACTAAAGAAATGTTGGATGAAGACAGCGAAATTATCACAATTATTGTGGGTGAAGACGGTTCTGAGGACGAAGCTAAAGAAATCGAAGAAGCCATTTATGAAATTGATGAAGATTTAGAAGTCGAAATTCACGAAGGAGACCAACCGGTCTATCCATACCTAATTTCAGTTGAATAAATAGTAAAAAGTAAAGGTGGGATGAGACTATGTTCTCTCCTGCTTTTTATATTCCGTAGAAAGTGAGGTATCATAATGTCATCATTGAATGATTCAGTTAGTGTTTTAACTGGTGTTGGGCCTAAAAAATTGACTGCACTTAATCAATTAGGAATTAATACAATCATAGATTTATTAACATTTTATCCGTATCGTTATGACGATTTAAAAGCAAAAAAATTATCTGAAATTACTGATCAAGAAAAAGTAACTCTAAAAGGAATTGTCTCTTCTGAACCAGTTTTAATTCGGTTTGGTCAGAAAAGAAATCTGTTAAACGTTAGATTACTAATTGATAGTGATAATATAACCGTTAGTTTTTTTAATCAGCCTTTTTTGCAAAAACAATTTGAGATTGGTAAAGAAGTAGCTGTGTATGGTAAATGGGATGATAAAAGAAAAAGTTTATCTGGGATGAAGTTATTGACGAAGCAAAATGATGATAGGTTATCAGCGATATATCGTTCTTCCAAAGATATTCATCAATCGGCAATTCGACAGTTAATTACACAAGCATTTGAGCAATATGCGAATCAAATTGATTCAATATTACCAAATGACCTGATTAAAAAGTATCGTTTAATTGATTGTAAGACGATGTTACATGATATTCACTTTCCACAGGATGAAAAAGATTTTCATGATGCCAAACGGACGGCTATTTTTGAAGAGTTCTTTTTATTTCAATTGAAATTACAGTATATTAAAAGAAATGATACTAAAAATGATGGTATTAAAATTAACTATCAAAATAATGAATTGAAAAAATTCATTCAGACGTTACCATTTGAATTAACGGCAGCTCAAAAAAGAGTCGTTAATGAAATTTGTTCAGACATGAAACAACCAATCCATATGAATCGATTACTTCAAGGTGATGTTGGATCAGGTAAAACAATTGTTGCAGCAATTGTGATGTACGCGGCTATTACGGCGGGCTATCAAGCCGTTTTAATGGCGCCAACAGAAATATTAGCTGAACAACATGCCAATAACATGGCTACCTTATTCGCAGATTTCCCAGTTAATGTTGCACTTTTAACTGGGTCAATGAAAGTTAAAGCTAGACGTGAACTATTAGCACATCTTGAATCAGGTGAGGTTAATTTAATTATTGGAACACATGCGATTATTCAACCTGATGTGTCATTCAGTCGCGTTGGATTAGTTATTACTGATGAGCAACACCGATTTGGTGTGAATCAACGTCGCATTTTAAGAGAGAAGGGGGCTGAACCGGACGTTTTAGCAATGACGGCCACGCCAATCCCTAGGACGCTAGCAATCACTGCTTATGGCGAAATGGATGTTTCTACGATTAATGAACTACCTGCAGGACGCCAACCTATTTCGACATCTTGGTTAAAGAGTTCTCAAGTAGGTAAAGGAATCGATCTCATTAAAGAACAGTTGATTCAAGGCTCACAAGCTTATATTATTACACCACTAATTGATGAATCTGAAACACTAGATTTAAAAAATGCATTAGCTTTATACGAAAATATGAAAGAAATATTTGAGCCAAAATATAAAGTTGGATTACTGCATGGCAAAATGAAGAATGATGAAAAGGATCAGATTATGGCCGATTTTAAGGCCAATAAATATCAAATATTGGTTTCAACAACGGTTATCGAAGTCGGCGTTGATGTACCTAATGCTACTGTGATGATGATTCATAATGCTGAACGGTTTGGGTTAGCGCAATTACATCAATTACGAGGTCGGGTTGGCCGTGGTAAGAAAGCATCTTATTGTATTTTAATTGCTGATCCTAAAAATGATTTTGGAAGACAGCGCATGCAAATTATGACAGAGACAACAGACGGTTTCGTCATTTCGCAAAAAGATTTAGAGTTGCGAGGTGCTGGCGATGTATTAGGCCGTAAGCAATCTGGAATACCTGATTTTAAAATCGGTGATCCCATAGGTGATATCAATGCATTACAAGTGGCCCAACAAGAAGCGCACGAAATAGTTTTTAGAGATGACTTTGAAAGTAATCCTGAATTTAAACCACTAAACGATTATTTAAAAAACCATCAAAATACAGATTTAAAATTCGATTAAATAAGTTAGGAGAATATAATTATGAAGTTAGCAGTTGATGCAATGGGCGGCGATTTTGCACCGCAATCAATCGTCGAGGGCGTTGAACGTGCTAGAGACGAAGATAGCACCATTCAATTTACGTTGTACGGAGATGAAAAAAGAATTCGTGAATTCTTAAAAGATGATAAAAATATCACAATTGTTCACACGGATGAGGAAATTGATGGGAATGATGAACCAGTTAAGGCAATTCGTTCAAAGAAAAAAGCATCAATGGTCTTAGCAGCTCAATCTGTTAAAGATGGTGAGAATGATGCCGTATTTTCATGCGGTAATACAGGGGCACTACTTGCTGCTGGTTTGTTTATAATTGGCCGTATTAAGGGTATTCCACGACCTGGTTTATTAGCAACATTGCCAGTTATTTCTAGTGATAATACTGTAAATTTATTAGATGCTGGAGCCAATGCGGATAGTAAACCTGAACACTTGCATCAATATGCTGTCTTAGGTAACTATTACGCTAAAAATGTTCGCCATATTAGTAATCCTAAAATTGGTTTATTAAATAATGGGACAGAACCACATAAAGGCAACAAAGTGACGCAAGAAGCGTACCAATTATTACAAAACGATACCGAATTAAATTTTGTGGGTAATATTGAATCTAATGATTTGCTTTCTGGTAAAGCTGATATTGTTGTTTCTGACGGATTTACAGGTAATGCTGTTTTAAAATCCGTTGAAGGGACAGCTTTAGGAATGTTTTCATTACTCAGAAGTGCCATTATGAGTGGTGGCTTGCGTGCTAAAATTGGTGCACTTTTACTGAAACCAAGTTTAAAACAATTGAAGAATAAAATGGATTCACCTAAGTATGGCGGTGCGGTTTTACTAGGTATTAAAGCACCAGTTGTAAAATCACATGGATCAAGTAAGGCTGAAGTTGTTTATTACACAATTAACCAAATCAATGATATGGTTAATACAGATGTAGTACCTAATATTGTTAACTATTTTGAAAAGGAAACTAGTGAAAATAAAATTAACTAGACATTTCTCTGAAAAATGGTTAAAATTACGTCATGATTCAAAAGGAGGCTATTGGAATGACAGAAGAAGAAATTTTTGGAAAAATTGTTAAAATTATAGACGAACATTTTGATTTGCCAGTAGAAAAAATTACGAATGACTTAGATTTTAAAAAGGATTTAGATGCAGATTCAATTGATGTTGTTGAGTTCGTTTTAGAACTTGAAGATACATTTGGTGCAGAAATTTCTGATGAAGATGCAGAAAGTTTAACAACTGTCGGAGACGTTGTCACTTTTATTAAAGCTAACCAAAAATAATAATTCAACACGTATATTAAATCGTTCATTAAAAGCGTTAGACAATGATATTTGTCAGCGCTTTTTTTGTATGGAGTACCTTTTAGTGATTAAAACAGGTATAATTGTAAGAGCAATAATGATAATAACGGAGGATAATAATGATTAAAGGTTTAAATGAAATGTTAGCAGAAGATTTTAATATTAAATTTGTGAATACGGATTTATTAGATGAAGCATTCACACAGGCATCATATGTAAATGAACATCCCAAAGAAAATTTAAAATTTTATGAACGAATTGAATTTTTAGGAGACGCTGTTTTACAATTAACAGTTTCAGAATATTTATATCAGCGGTATACAATGCTGCCACAAGGGAAATTAACGCGTCTAAGAGCTGCAATGGTATGTGAAGAGAGTTTCAGCGCATTTGCTAAAGAATGCCGATTTGATGAATTTATTCGTTTAGGTAAAGGTGAAGAAAAATCAAATGCACGTCAAAGACCTGCGTTATTATGTGATATTTTTGAATCTTTTGTAGGAGCGCTTTATCAAGATCAAGGTAAATTAGCTGTTGAAACATTTATCAGGAAAGTTATTTTTCCAAAATTAGACTTAGGCTGGTTTGACCATGTTATGGATTATAAAACGTCGCTACAAGAGTTTTTACAAAAAGATGGTGATGTTGTCATTACCTATGATGTTGTTGATGACCTTGGTCCAGAGCATGACAGACAATATGTTATGTCTGTCAGTGCTGATGGCAAAATCATTGGACAAGGGGCAGGACATTCTAAAAAAGTTGCAGAACAACAAGCAGCAAGTAATGCATTAGGATTACTCAGAAAGTAAAAATGTTCAGGGGGTTAGTGACGGATGAAATTAGAGTCTTTAGTCATTAATGGTTTTAAATCATTTGCAGACAAAACAACAATTGAATTTAAAGACGGGATGACTGGTATTGTCGGTCCTAACGGTAGCGGTAAAAGTAATATTATTGAAGCAATTCGCTGGGTACTTGGTGAACAATCAGCCAAAAATTTACGTGGAAATAAAATGCCTGACGTTATATTTGCTGGTTCAGGGAACAGATCAGCAGTTAATCGTGCTGAAGTTAGTATTATTTTTGATAATTCTGATTTTTATATTCAAGATAATCCTGAAAAAATAACCGTTACAAGACGATTATTTAGAGATGGTGTCAGCGAGTTTTTAATTAATCAAAAGCAGTGTCGTCTTAAAGATATAACCAATCTATTCATGGATACTGGTCTTGGAAAAGAGTCATTTTCAATCATTTCTCAGGGTAGAGTTGCTGAAATTTTTAATAGTAAGCCCGAAGACAGACGTTCGATTATTGAAGAAGTTGCTGGTGTTTTAAAATATAAACAAGAAAAAAATATTGCCACTCGCCAATTAGAAGAAACAAAAGGTCATCTTAACCGGGTTTCTGATATTATTTTTGAACTTAAAGGACAAGTTGAACCTTTACGTGAGCAAAGTAGTTTGGCAAAGGATTATTTATCTCAAAAAAAGCAATTTGATGAGTTAGAACTTAGTCGGTTGGTTAAAGAAATTAAAAGGCAATCGCAACTAAAAAGGGATGTCACACATTCGTTAGATAAGTTACTTGAAATGGATAGTGATTATAAGACTAAGGTCACTGTAAAAGAACATGAAATTGCAGGTTATCGCTCAGAACTAGAGAATATTGAAAAAATGATTGATCATACACAAAACAAACTATTAGATTTAACAATTAATAAAGAACGGTTGATGGGTCAAAGTAATATATCAACTCAAAAAAAAGATTTTGAAAAGCAAAAAATAACAGAATTAAAAAAAGAACAAGAATCGGTGAATGAACAAATTATTTTGAAACAAGAGTCATTAGCTAATTTAGATAAGCGGTCATTAGCTTTACAGAAAAATATTACTGATGAGAACATGTTTATTGAAGCGATTGATAAAACGTTAGAAACAGCGGATATTTCTGGACAAGATCGTTCAAAAGAATTAAGGCGCGTTGTTAATGATACTATTCAACAACGTACACGATTACAAAGTGAGAATGAGTTTTTACAAAAAACATTAAATTTTGATTCACAGGCTAAGGTTAATGATGACTTATTAGCTACTGAACAAGAGTATTTAACACAAGCAAAAAACGATTTTAAAACTAAAAAAACTGAATTTAATTTGATTGATAATAAATTAATTAATGAAGAAAAAGAATTAGCTAAATTAAAGATTGCCTTGAAAAAAAATAACGATTCTTACGAGGCACAGCAACGTAGATGGTTTGAAGCATCAAACGTTTTAGTACAGGCGAAAAATAAAAAGGATAATCTACTTTTGACGCAAAATAGTTATAACGGCTATTATCAAGGCGTTAAAGCAATTTTAAAAGAAAAAAATAAGTTTCCTGGTTTATATGGTTCAGTGGCAGAATTAATTACGGTCCCAAAGGAAATTAATCAAGCAATAGAGACAGCATTGGGTGCGCAATTACAACAGGTAGTTGTGCAAGAAGAGTCTGTTGCAAAGAATGCAATTAAATTTTTAACGGATAATAAATTTGGTCGGGCAACATTTTTGCCTATTTCAGCTATTAAGGGACGTTCTATCGGTGATGCACAACGTTTCGTCTTAAAGTATGAAGGAGTCATCGGTATTGCGTCAGAGTTAATTAAAGTTGAACCTCAATTTATTGAAATTAGTCAGTATTTGCTAGGGACAACAATTATCGTTGAAGATATGGATACGGCAATTAAAGTTAGTCGTGATTTGAATCATCGAGTTAAAGTTGTCACACGGACTGGAGAAGTAATAAATGCAGGTGGTGCAATAACTGGTGGTAAACAGCAACATACCAGTGGATTGTTAAATCAGAAGCAAACTATTCTACAATTAGATGAAAGTATCCAAAAAATGCAACAAGAATTAGAGGCTCGTGAAGTTCGTGGCAATGAAGCTAGAGTGACTGTTGAAAAGCAAAAAGAAATGATCGAGTCGCTTGAATTGATTGTTGTTGATTTAAAAAGTCAATATCAAACAACACAATCTAAATTAACAACTAGTCGGTTAATTTTAGAACAGCAAGAACTTAAAACGACTGAAAAATATGATGAATTTGAAAAAAATCAAACTGATAAAATTAATAACCAAATAAAATTTAAAGACAATGAACAAAAAATTATTGAATTAGCACGACAAATACAAGTAGCAAATAATGATATTTCTGATATTGACTTACAATTAAAAAATAGTAATCAATTTGAACAGCAGCAACAAGTTAAGAAACAAAACCATCGTGAAAGTTTATTAGTATTCCAAGAACAATTAAAACAGCAACACGCTAATGTTATGCTGCTGAATAACGATATTCAGGAATTAGTTGATAAAGCTACATTGATAAATCAACAACATCAAGACTTACTCAGAAATACCGAAAATAGTCAGGTGAAAGAAAAAGATATCCAAAAAGAATTACAAGAATTTCAAAGGCAAGCAGAAGAAGCCGATTTAAAGTTAGCTGATTTTAAAAAGAACAGAACTAATATTAATCAAACTTTAACTGAAGAAAATAGCCATTTATCTCGTTTATCTGAGTTGCAGAGAAATATTATTGCAGATAAAATCAAAGCTGAAAATCAACAACAACAACTTAATGAGTCGCTTGATGAGTTTCTAGCTAAGCTAGCTAGTGATTTTCAACAGACTTTTGAAGAGGCTGAAAAATTAGAAAGTCAGCAACCTCTTGAACAAATTTTGGCGCAACAAAAATTATTGAGAAAAGGGCTAAAAGAAATTGGTGAGGTTAATGTGGCCTCGATTGATGAATTTGAAAGAGTTAATGAACGTTACTCATTCTTATTAGACCAACAAAATGATTTATTAGAAGCCGATGAACAATTAAAGAAAACTATGATGGATATGGATACTGAAGTTGAAAAAAGATTTAAAGCTAGTTTTATTGATATCTCTAAGAAATTTGAGGAGATATTCCCTGTTATGTTTGGTGGTGGTAAAGCTAGATTAGAATTAACTGATCCAGAAAATCTTTTAACAACTGGAATTGATATTCTAGCGCAGCCGCCTGGTAAAAAAGTTCAAAGTTTGAGTTTACTTTCTGGCGGAGAACAAGCTTTGACCGCAATTACGCTACTATTTGCTATTTTAAGAGTAAAACCAGTTCCTTTTTGTATCTTGGATGAAGCAGAAGCTGCGCTTGACGATGCAAATGTAGCTCGATTTGCTAGTTATCTAAAATCATTTCATCAAGAAACGCAATTTATTGTGATAACGCATCGAAATGGAACAATGGTTGAAGCTAATATTTTGTATGGTGTTACAATGCAAGAGTCTGGTATCTCTAAAATGGTTTCGGTATCATTAGACAAAACGGTTTGATATACTAATAAAAGATTAGGAGGCGCTACAGATGGGAATATTTAGTAGAATTAAGCAAGCTTTTACAGGTGAAGAACCAGAATCATCTGAACAAGAAAAATATGATAAAGGCCTTGAAAAATCAAGAAAAACCTTTGGACAACGCTTAAACTCACTGTTTGCTAATTTTAGAACAGTCGATGAAGATTTTTTTGAAGAGTTAGAAGAAACTTTAATTGAAGCTGATGTTGGATTTGAAACGGCTATGAAAATTAGCCGTGAGTTACAAGAAGAAGTTAAATTAAGAAATGTAAGCAATCCAGATGCTGTTTCTGCAGCAATTATTGAAAAATTGGTAGATTTGTATGAATCAGAGGGTAAAGACGAAGATAATTCTATTGCGCAAGCTGAATCAGGTCCAACTGTTATTTTATTTGTTGGTGTTAATGGCGTTGGTAAAACAACAACTATTGGGAAACTAGCACACCGTTATCATGAAGAAGGCAAAAAAGTACTCTTAGCTGCTGGAGATACATTTAGAGCGGGTGCAATAGAACAACTTGCTGAATGGAGCCGTCGTGTTGATGTCGATATCGTTCGTGGACCAGAAAAAAGTGATCCAGCCTCTGTTATTTTTGACGCGGTAAAACGTGCCAAAGAAGAAGATTACGATATTTTACTAGTTGATACAGCTGGTCGTTTGCAGAATAAAGTTAACTTGATGAATGAATTAGATAAAATTAAACGAATCATTTCTCGAGAAATTCCAGATGCACCTCATGAAGTTTTACTTGTTTTGGATGCAACAATGGGTCAAAATGCTTTAATCCAAGCTAAACAATTTAAAGAAACAACTGATGTGAGTGGTATTGTATTAACTAAGCTAGATGGAACTGCTCGTGGTGGTATCGTGTTAGCCATTCGTAATGAAATGCATTTACCAGTAAAACTTGCTGGATTAGGTGAGCAAATGGATGACTTACGTGATTTTAATGCAGAAGATTTCATTTATGGTTTGTTTAAAGGACTTATTCAAGAACAACCTGAATCAACAGAAGAATAATCTTAGAAGTCAGATTAAACTAATCGGACTTCTTTTTGCTATTGACGTTTAGGGCTAAAATCGGTACCCTTCTAAGTAGGACTGAATGAAACAAAAACGAAGGAGTTTTTTTAGTGGCGATTGATAAAACAAATCGAGTAAATGCATTGTTTGAATTTTATGAGTCATTATTAACTAAAAAACAGGCTGAATATATGGCCATGTACTATGGTGATGATTTTTCACTTGGTGAGATTGCGGACAATTTTGATGTTAGTCGGCAAGCCGTTTATGATAATATCAAACGAACAGAAAAAATTTTAGAAGATTATGAAGATAAGTTGAATTTGTATCATAATTTTATTCAACGTAATGAAAAATTAGACCAAATTAAGCAATACACAGATAGTACTTATAAAGAGGATCAAAAATTAACCGATCTAATTAATCAATTAGAAGAATTAGACGAAGAGTAAGGGTAGGTAGTTAAAAATGGCATTTGAAGGATTAACAGAAAGATTACAAAATGCGATGACGAAACTCCGTCGCAAAGGTAAAATATCTGAAACTGATTTAAAAGAGGTTATGCGTGAAATTCGCTTAGCCTTACTTGAAGCCGATGTTAACTTTACAGTGGTTAAAGAGTTCGTTAAGGTTGTTCGTGAACGTGCAATTGGTGCGGAAGTACTTGAGAGTTTAACGTCATCACAACAAATCGTCAAAATTGTAAATGAAGAATTAACTAAAGTCATGGGTGAAACAGCTGTTCCATTGAACAAGTCATCTAAAATACCAACAATTATTATGATGGTTGGTTTACAAGGGGCTGGTAAAACAACCACAGCTGGTAAACTTGCTTTAACATTAAAAAAAGAAGAAAATGCGAGACCTTTAATGATAGCAGCCGATATTTATCGTCCAGCTGCTATCGACCAATTACAAGTTTTAGGTCGAGATTTGGAAATACCTGTTTTTGAATTGGGTACAAAAGTAAACCCTGTTGAAATTGTTCGACAAGGTTTAGCACAAGCTGCAGAAAATAAAAATGATTACATTATTATTGATACAGCTGGTCGTTTACAAATTGATGAAACGCTAATGGACGAATTAGCTCAAATTAAGGCCTTAGCGAACCCAAATGAAATTCTTTTGACTGTTGATTCAATGACTGGACAAAGTGCGGTAGATGTTGCTAAAGGCTTTAATGAACAATTAGATGTTACTGGTGTCGTCTTAACTAAATTAGATGGTGACACTCGTGGTGGTGCTGCGTTATCAATTCGTTCAGTGACGGGTAAACCAATTAAATTTATCGGACAAGGTGAAAAATTAACTGATTTGGACGTATTCTATCCAGATCGTATGGCATCAAGAATTTTAGGCATGGGTGATATGCTCACGCTGATTGAAAAAGCACAACAAGATTTTGATGAAAATGAATCAGCTAAAATGGCTGAAAAATTTCAAGAAAATACATTTGATTTTAATGATTTTTTAAGTCAAATGGATCAATTACAAAAAATGGGTCCTATGGAAGATATTATGAAGATGATTCCAGGGATGGCTAATAATCCAGCTATGAAGAATGTTAAAATGGATCCCAAGGATATTGACCATATGCGTGCGACAGTATACTCAATGACACCTAAAGAACGCGAAAATCCAGACATCTTGAACCCCAGTCGTCGACGACGTATTGCTGCTGGTGCAGGTCGTCCAATTGTTGAAGTTAACCGAATGATTAAGCAATTTGGCGAAATGAAGAAAATGATGAAGAAAATGAATAGCGGTAATTTTGAAGGTATGGAAGGGATGCTTGGCAAGGGCGTAACAGGTCGCTTAGCTAAGATGTCTATGAATTCTATGGTTCGTAAGAACAAGAAAAACAAGAAAAAACGTATGAAGAAAAATAAAAACTCTAGAAAATAATCATTAAATAACCAATACTGGTATGGCTTAAGGGACATTTTGATAATTTATTTTAACTGTCAAGAAAAAAACCTTTACAAGCTGATAAATAACTGGTATATTAATTATTGTTGAAGTAGATATCAGGAGGTGTATATTAATGTCAGTAAAAATTCGTTTAAAACGTATGGGTTCTAAAAAGAGACCGTTCTACCGTGTCGTTGTAGCTGATTCACGTTCACCACGTGATGGCCGTTTCATCGAAAACGTTGGTACTTACAACCCATTAACAGAACCACAAACAGTAACACTTGAAGAAGAAAGTATTTTAAACTGGTTGAACAATGGTGCACAACCATCAGATACTGTACGTAACATTCTTTCAAATGCAGGCATCATGAAGAAATTCCATGAAGCTAAATTCTCTAAAAAATAAGGACGATTAAATGACTGAAGCAGAAGTGACAAGTTTAATTTTAACAATTGTCAAACCGCTTGTTGAAAATCCTGATGATGTCCAAATAGGACAGAAACAAGATGATCATTATGTCTATTTTGAATTATCTGTGAATTCAGATGATATTGGCCGTATTATTGGGAAGCACGGACAAGTTGCGCAAGCTATTAGAACAATAATCTATGGTGTGCGTTTAACAAGTTCGAAACGAGTGCGTCTAAACATATTAGATTAAAATAGTAACTCTTGAATGAAGCAGCAATGTTTTGTTTGGGAGTTTTTATTTTACAATAAAAAGGAGTAAATATGGATTATTATCAAGTAGGAACAATCGTCAATACTCATGGAATCAAAGGAGAAGTTAGAGTTATGGCTACAACTGACTTCGTTTCTGAGCGTTTTAAAAAGGGAACCGTCTTGTATCTGTTTGATAAGAGCGGAAAACAAGTTATTTCGTTAACGGTTATGACCTATAGACATCATAAAAATTTTGAACTCGTGACGTTTGAAGGATTACAAGATATTAACCTGGTTGAGAAGTATAAAGGATTAGATCTTAAAGTCGCTGATAAAGGTCTTCGGGAATTAGAAGAAGGTAATTACTATTACCATCAAATTATCGGCTTAGATGTCCAAAATGAAAATGAAGAAAAAATTGGCTCTATTTATGAAATTTTAAGCCCAGGAGCTAATGACGTTTGGGTTGTTAAGCGTCAGGGACAGGGTGATTTATTGTTACCAGTTATTAAAGATGTTATAAAAACTGTCGATATTGATAACAATATTGTAACGGTTGAACTTTTAGAAGGATTGGACGACTAAATATGAAAATTGATGTTTTGAGTTTATTTCCAGAAATGTTTGATGGTCCCATGAAACAATCAATTGTTGGTAAGGCAATTGATAAGGACGTTCTTGATTTAAAAATTACTAATTTTAGAGATTTTACAACTGATAAACAAAATCATGTGGACGATTACCCATATGGTGGTGGTGCAGGTATGTTATTACAAGCACAGCCAGTTTTTGACACTTTAGAAGCTGTTCAAAAGGAATCTGACACAAAAGGTAAAGTTATCCTTTTAGATCCAGCAGGACGTAAATTTGACCAAAATGTGGCTGAAGAATTTGCGAAAGAAGAACATCTAACATTTATTTGTGGTCACTATGAAGGCTATGATGAACGTATCCGCGAACTTGTAACTGATGAGGTTTCACTTGGTGATTACATTTTAACGGGTGGGGAACTAGGAGCCATGGTCATGATTGATGCGACTGTTCGATTGTTACCTGAAGTTTTAGGCAATAAAGAATCTGCTCCCGGAGATTCATTTTCAAACGGCTTGTTAGAATATCCGCAATATACACGGCCAGCTGATTTTAGAGGGATGAAAGTTCCTGAAGTTCTAACAAATGGGAATCATAAATTAATCGATGAATGGCGTCAAAAAGAATCATTGAGACGAACATTTGAGAGAAGACCAGATTTGTTGAAAGATATTCAATTATCTAAACAACAAGTTGAATGGTTAGCTGACATAAAATCTGGAAAGTAAAGGAAATAACCTTTACGCCTATAAAGTAATATGATACAATTTTAAAAGTGGTTAAAAGCCACATAAAATTACGATATTCCGCTGGCATAGTGAATGTGAATGAATTTCTGTTGAAAAGGAGATCCAAATTATGAGTCCAATGATCGCAAAACTTACAGAAGCACAATTACGTACAGATATTCCTGAGTTCCGCCCAGGTGATACTGTTCGAGTTCACGCCCGTGTTGTTGAAGGCACACGTGAACGTATCCAACTTTTCGAAGGTGTCGTTTTAAAACGCCGTGGTAAAGGTATTAGTTCAAGTTACACTGTTCGTAAAATTAGTAACGGTGTCGGTGTTGAACGTACTTTCCCATTGCATTCACCTCGTGTTGCTAAAATTGAAGTTATCCGTCATGGTCGTGTTCGTCGTGCTAAATTGTACTACTTACGTGCCCTTAATGGTAAAGCTGCTCGTATTAAAGAAGCTCGCCGTTAGATTGACGTTGAAAAGCCTTGGTAATCAAGGCTTTTTTATTTGTCTAAAAATTTGGTAGACCTATATAATTGAACCTTGCTTCAAAAAGTCGCATTAAAGTCGCTAAAAGGGGCAGAAAAGGGGCAGAAATTATAAGTTTTCGATTTCTAATTAAAGTTTATAATTAATATTTTCAATAACATATAGATATATTTTTATCAATTTTTTAATTCTTTTTGTGCATTACGGAAAAAAGTATTAATTTAAGAGGCTGGCTTTTTTAAGTTTTTAAAGTATTAACTTAGATTAATATTATAGTTAAATTATTTGAAGTAACATTAAAATTATGATAGCGTTAGATTGTTGTTAATGAAAAAGTATTAAAGTAATAGCTATTTTAATGAAGTTTTGTTCAGTATTATTAGTACCTAATCATATTTATGCTCAGGATACATTTATGAGCCGTGATATAACTAAAGCATATAATATAGGAGTCAAAGAGGGTAAAATTAAGCAATAGGATATGAACTATCAAGAGTTTTATGATTTGTGTAGTTCATCTATTTGGCCTGTATATGAAAATCAAGTTAAGCCGGGTGCTAAAACTACTCTTACTGAAATGATTGCATAAGATGACAAAGCAAAGCATGCGAGCAAGAAAGATTTTTTTCAGCAATATACAAAAAGGGTGCTCATGTTGAGGCATATAGAAAAAAGAAACATTATGGATTGCTTGGCAATTTTAGTAGTCCGTTCAAGCCAAATGATATTCATAAAATAACATCATAATAATCTGAGAGAGGGGTTTTAAAATGAAAGTAATTAAAGAAGCAAGCGGATGGATACTTCGGGGACTACTTCTTTTTAGTGGATTATGTTATGGTGGTCTCATTTATCCAAGTATAGTAATACATGGAAAATTAGCGCCATTTTCATATTATTTTGGAGGCACATTATGGGACGATTTGGCAGTGGTCATGGGATTATTAACATTTTTATTGTTAATAATCCTAGCTATAATGCCTAATAGATATTTAAAACGTTTTTGGAAATATTTTTTTATTATTACAGTGAGTATATTAGTACTTTCACTCCCAGGTGGTGCATTTTTGTTATTAACTATAATTCCTTTGTGGGAACTGATTATTATATTGGTAATAGAATGGGGAATTACATTAGGGCTTTTGTTTATAATCAAAAGCGTAGATTAAATTGGGTCTGCGTCAAATAGTGATGGTGAGACAATAAACGTCTAATCTAATTAAGGGAAATCCAAAAGGATTTCCTTTTTTTAGTTATGAATTAATAAAATTCTTTCAAAAAGATGATGTCAGTTTCCGAAACCGTAACTGCTACGTTTAAGTGTTTTAATTTTTCGATTAAGTCCTTCTATAGGACCGTTTTAATAAGTTGAAGATAAAAATATTTTCAATATAATGTGGATTCTTTATGAAAGTGGTTATTACAGTATCCATTTCACTGTTATTTGGTTGATAGTTTTCTAATAACTGAGTTTTTAAAGATTTATATTCTCTATTTTTATGATCAATTATCTGATTTAAAGTATCTATACGAACACAATCTAAGGCTTTACCAGCCAGTTAAACTAAATGAAAACGATCAATAATTATTTAAGCATTTGGGAATAGTTGATGAATGATACTTTGATATTGAGCATTCAGGTCTACAACAACAGAGGTTACAAATTGTCTTTCTTTTAGAATATATGCATTAAAAAAATGTTCCTTAATAACACTGTTAAAACGATTAGGCAGTATCGCTACAAAATTATGTGTTTCAGCATCAATCGCACTTTGACATGAAGCCCAAATAAAGCGTTGGTTCCGTAATCGCAAATGAAATTCATAGCCATTTACGCTAGAAATTCTAGCATTAACTAAACGTGTTCCATTTTTGATCATAGTTAAATAGCCACAATCTGGGTCTCTTGGAGGTATGTATGTTAATGGTGCATCTATGATATTAACTTTTCTTTTACGTGATACTATTCTAACAAAATCATCGGAAACGTTAATTTTCTTAATATTTTCGTCTTCTGTTCCTAATAGTAATAGTGCGGAATTAATTGTGATCATCAGCATCCCTCGCTTTTGATTATGTTTTGCAACTTAATCATAGCAGGGGCCGGTGGCCTCTTTTTTTGTTTTCAGAATAAAAAACTGGTGTTGATGAATTTTATTTTACCAACACCAGAAAGTGTACACCCTCAAAGTTTATAATTAACATTTTGTTGTTGGGTTACTATTGGTTTATAATAAAAAATAGATAAGGGGGTTATTCAATGAATAAACTATGGGTGACGTTTTCGCAAAAATTGTTAAGAGTTGATTTACGTTTTAAAAAAACTTTTGTTTATCAAGCAATTGAAAAAACATTTGCAATTATCTTACCGTTTATTATTATTGGAAGTTTTAGTATGGCGCTTAGTTCTAGCGTTTTATCAGAACAAGGGTTCTTTAATCAAGTATATAATATTTCATCATGGTTACCTTATGAAAAAATCATAACAAATATATTCGAAATTATTAATACAGTTACAATGAGTTTTATCGCAGTAATGACAGCTTTTTTGAGCGCAAAATACATGACTCGGTCCTTTAAAAAAGATGAACAAATTGCAGGATTCACTGGGGCAGTCGGGATGCTTATTTTGAATTATAATTTATCAAGTTTAAACCCTGATAGTGATCAGGGGACATTCTTGATTCAAGAGTTAGGTGTTAAAGGGATTTTTATCTCACTGATTTTGGGGGTCTTTGTAGGATATATCTTTAAATGGTTTTCACCTAAAAATAAGCAAGAAAAAGTAGATCAATATACATTTATTTCTCGTGGTTTAGAGAGTCTGTTGCCGATAGTGATAATATTGGGGATTTTAATTGGACTAGTCATGTTAGTTTCATTGGTTAATCAAATCGGTGTGAATGGTCTCTTATATTCTATGTTTAGATTAACAGAAGTTAAATCAAGGCATTTAATTATAACTATTTTATTTTTATCCTTTTTCAATACTGTTTTATCTGGTATAGGAATTTCTGGTTCTTTAGGAATTGCACAAGGCGGCTTAGATGATACTTCGGTTGTCAGTAACTTAAGTTATGCGTTAAAGCATGGCACGTCTTTTGGTGTACCTTTTCCTATCTCTATACATACAATTTATGACAGTTTTGGTAGCTTTGGTGGAACAGGAATGACCTTATCTTTAATTATAGCAATATTGATAATGTCTAAAAATAAAAATAGTCGTAAAATAGCAAAAATATCAATTATTCCAAGCTTTGTGAATATTAATTTTCCATTGATGTTTGGGTTACCAATTATTTTAAATCCTATTTTAATGGTTCCGTTTATCTTATCACCCATCGTTTCAATGTTGATTGGGTACTTCTGTATTTACTTTAAGTGGATACCTCCAGCAGTTTACAGCTTACCTGAAACGACTCCAGCACCATTAATGGCATTTTTAGGAACTGATGGGTATTGGAGTACATTAGTTGTATCAGGAATTGTGCTTATTATTACAGTTTTAATTTATATGCCGTTTGTAAAATTAAATAATAAGGCAATGAATATTGATGGAGGTAAGCTAAATGAAAAATAAACGGAAAATAGTTAAATACGTGTTTATTTGGATAGCTATCTTAGCTTGTTTTTTAGCTGTTATCGTACCGGCAAATACATGGAACACTAAAAAGGTCAAAACAAGCCGAATTATTCATAATTCAAAGTTAAATCCAGTTATTTTAATACCAGGAAGCAGTGCAAATCAAGATCGATTTGATGAATTGATTGATGTTTTAAATACTTCAACAAATCGAACGCATAGTTTGTTAAAGATAACGGTTCAGAAAACTGGAAAACTTAAAATTACTGGTAAAATAGCTAAACGAGATATGCAACCTTTCATAGTTGTTGGTTTTGAAGATAATTCGAATGGCTATAATAGTATAAAAAAACAAGCTAAATGGTTTGATATAGCGTTTACGTATCTTGCTGATAAATATAAATTTAATCAATTTAATGGTATCGGGCACTCTAACGGAGGTCTTATTTATACGACATTTTTAGAAGAATATTTTGATGATAAAGCGGCCTCAATTAATACGTTAATGACGATAGGTTCACCATATAATGGTGAAGAAACTAATCAGAGTACAAGAACACAGATGTTAGCGGATTTTGTAAAGAATCGAAAAAAAATTCCAACTAACTTAGTGTTGTACTCGATTGCTGGAACAGATAATTACAATAATGATGGAATTGTTCCATATCAAAGTGTTAATGCCGGAAAATATATTTATCAAAATCAAGCGAAATCCTATACAGAAATAACTGTCACAGGAAATGAATCGGAACATTCTGATTTACCACAAAATAAGCAAATTGTTGCTTTAATTGAACAGTATATTATTGCTTCCCAAAATTCTAAAAATAGTGGACCAGATGATAAGAAAATTTAGAGTAGTGCTTGATTATTATTGTGATGAACTATGTATAGTTGCACATTGTAAAAATAGTCTTAATGATCTTAAATATGTACAGTATATCAATTAAACAGACAATGTCGATGGCGAGTGTTGTATTTAATTATTGAAAGTAGTATAAAATATAGGCCTTTGTTAACTATTGCTGATCAATGATATTAAAAAAGTTCTAATCGCTAAGTGATTAGAACTTTTTTGTATGAATTTTAAGAGTATAAAGTGGTTTAGTTCAAAATTTATAAACATTTTGAAAGCTAATGCGCTATATAAAATGTATCTATGACAACAAATAAGTTGGGAAAAAATATTTAACTAGTTTGGGCGGGGTTTCATAATGATATGTCTAAAAAAACTGGCCAATTCCATAATGAATTAACATGGTTATTAAACCAATGATAATATTTCGTATAATGGCAACTTTAATTTTACCATCACCTAATTTGGAGCTAATAAAGGCAGTTAAAGCTACAGCTACTGAAACCGCAATAATTGTACCTATCATTTTCCAATTGTTTGGTAATATAATAATGGCAAGTAGTGGGAAAATACCACCTAAAGCTGCAGAGATTAGTGAGGAAAAAGCGGCATCCCAAGGGTTCATATAGTGTCCTAATTCGAGACCGTATTTAACATTAATAATCGTTTCTAGTGGCTTTTTTTGCATTAATTCTGTAGCAATTTCAAAAGAGGTTTCTTCAGAAACGCCCTTAGCCGTATAAAAATTTTGAACATCATGAATTTGATCAGTACGACTCGTAATCATACGCTGTTTTTCGACGGCAACAGCTGCTTTTTCGGTGTCACTTTGTGAACTGACAGAGGCATATTCGCCAGCTGCCATAGAAAATGCGCAAGCTATTAGATCAGTTAACCCAGCGATGAAAATAATGAAATTATCTGTTGTAGCTGCTGCAACACTGAACAGGACACCTACAACAGTTAAAATACCATCATTAGATCCTAGTATACCTGCACGAAGTGAATTAAGTTTTTCATCCATTGTTTTGTATTTTTTTTGTTTAATTTTGGTTTCAGATGTCATGAAATTAAGTGTCCTTTCCTAATGAGCAAATAAAGTACCAATAAAGTAAGTGACTAGCATTGTTAAAATACCAGAAATAATATTACGAATAACTGATTTTGTCCGATTTGAGTTACCCAAAGTTGCAGCACTAAATCCTGTGATAGCTAGTGCAATAATGACAGAAATAGATGTGGCAATGACCTTAAATTCAGCAGGGAATAAAGTAATTGCAAGTAGGGGCAGCAATGATCCAATCGGAAAAGAAATCATTGATGCAATCGCAGCCGCATAAGGATCCGTATAGACGTTAGGATCAAAGCCATATTTTTCACGTACAATAGTATCTAATGGGTTAGCCGACATCATTTCATCTGTAGCTTTTAATGCTAAGGATGAAGAAATACCTGTTTTAAAATATTTTTGATAAACATAATTATATTCCTTATCATAATTATGTTTTAGATTGTACTTGGAATTGGCAGTAGCAACTTCTTGCGAATCTTTTTGGGTACTTACAGAAACATATTCTCCCATAGCCATTGAGACAGTACCGGCAAGCATACCAGCAATACCTGAAATGAAAATAGAAAAATTATTGTTCGTAGCGCCAGCGACACCAATGACAATCCCAGCAACGGAAAGAATACCATCATTAGCTCCCATAACACTAGCTCTTAAAACATTTATTTTCTGAGATAAAGATAATTTTTTAGACATAACTCTCTCTCCTTTGTTATAATGATTCTAAATATATAATCATTATAAATCAATTCAATAGATAAAGTCCACATATTTTATGAAATATGAGATAATGAACAGAGTGAATTAAGAAAATGGGGGTCGTTAAATTGATCGATAAAAATCTTGACCAGGCTTTAGAAATTTTAAAAGAACGTGGCGTACGTATAACACCACAGCGTAAAATAATTCTTGAATATTTAGTAACGCAACATAACTACCCATCTGTTGAACAAATTTTTAACGGAATTAAAGATGGAAGCGTAGGGTTAGGCATAGCTACCGTTTATAATACGTTACAAATATTAGTTGCTCAAAAATTAGTGATAGAATTGTCTAATGGCGATGATGGTAAAATGCGCTACGATTATTTTGGTATTCCACATTATCATGCTATCTGTCTTAACTGTGGCAAAATAACAGATATATTTACAGAATTAACTTTTCATGAGGCAGAGCAAGAGGCGGAAAATAAAAGTGGTTATATAATTGAAAGTACACATGTCGAGACGTTTGGATATTGTCCAGAATGTCAAATAAAACTGGGTTTAACAGAAAATAAATAATATATATCAGTAGATAAAATAAGCTTTAAAAATATGGTTGGTAGTACCAATTTGTAGATAGTACCCATTTTACATAAAGGTTACAGCTGTACAAAATCAGATGTCACACCTTTAGTATAAATAATTAAAGAGTTATATTATTAAGTTTTTGCGTTATACAAACTAATATTTCCACAAAAAAAGCAGAACTTATAGTTCTGCTTTTTTTGTGGAAATATTTAAGTAAATGACCAAGGCACAAATTTCACACAGTAAGATTAAAATTGTCATTGGAACATAAGAATGATCCCCCATAATCCCAACGAATGGAGAAAGAATACTTCCAACTAGATTCATACCAACACCAAGTATGGCAGAAGCACTTCCTGCGTGTTGCCCTTGTTTCTGCATAGCTAATGAGAAGGCCGTTGTATTTACGATACCAACCATTGAAACAATTAAAAATAAACTGATGAGCACTAGTAATAACGAGTTACTAATAAATAATGAGGTCGTTAATAGTAGACTACCAAGTAAGGCAAGGTAAACACCTAATTTTAGACCAGTCTGTTCAGAAAAAGTATCTGAAATTCGTGAACTTAATTGAGACATTATAACGATACCTAAACCATTAATTGCATAGACTAAACTGAACATATTAGAGGATAGACCAAAAAGATTTTGTAAAACAAATGATGATCCAGAAATATAACAGAACATTGCACCTGAGATAAAGCCTTGAATTAGAGCATAACTCAAGAAAAATTTATCAAAAATTAAACTTTTAAGAATTTTTTTCGTTGAATCACCAGTATTTGATTGCGACTTCTCTGGCACAATCTGGTTAGTTTCTGGTAACGTCACTAATACAAGAAGAAATAAAAGAAAACCAATTACAGTTAAGATAACAAAGATACCGCGCCAAGATGTGAATTTTAGAATAAAACTGCCAAGTATGGGCGAAATAATCGGGAAAATTCCATTAACAGCCATTAAGAGCGAGAAAAAACTGGTTAATTTTTTTCCGGTGTATAGGTCTCTAGCAATTGCTCGAGAGATTACAAGACCAGCAGATCCCGCTAAACCTTGCAATAACCGGATAATAACCAAAATTGTTATATTCTGACTTGTTGCTGCGATGATAGAGGTAACAGCGAACAAGATGAGTCCCAAAAGTAATGGCTTTCTACGGCCAATTTTATCACTGTAGGGTCCAACTATTAATTGGCCAAGCGCCAATCCAAGTAAACAAGTCGTAATCGTCAACTGGGTAAGCGATGCAGTTGTATGTAAGTGTTGTTGAATAACTGGTAATGCTGGTAAATACATGTCCAATGATAATGGACCAAAAGCACTTAATGTTCCTAATAAGAAGGTTAAAAATAATTCATGTTTTTTAGGATTTTTAAAATAAGAAAAAACCAACAAATTCACGTCCTTTTAAATGATTAATAAATATACCATAGAATAAATATTAATAAGTTACAATAGTATTGTTAAAATTTTGGTCTATCAATATAAGTTGCTTAGGTTTATGCGTTAATCGATTTAACAATTCAGGTACTTCTAATGAAGATAAATGTGAATTGATTGGGAGACTATCTTTATTATTTTCCAATAAATCGGTCAGTGAATAGCTATTTTGGGTAGACAAATTAAAATCGCCTAACTTATTTTCTATATTTACCAAGATATATTTCTCAGGATGCCTTTTAATTCCTACAGAAGTAGCATCATTTAATGAAATCACTTCTGAATCAGGATAAAAATACGTCAATAATTGGGAGGTTGGCTTATCTAGTACGATTATTTTTTCTAACTTGTTAGCTACTGTCGCTAACTTATGAATTAAATAAAGATTTTCGTTGGCAACGTTAATAGCAGTTAATTCTTCGACTTTTAAAAGTTTAATGAGATGATCTAGAATCGTAATTTCAGTGTAGTAATTAGTATCTGTTGTGTCGACAGTATTTAAAATTAGAACATCTAAAGGTAGTCGGTTTAAGTCGTGAATCCATTTCTTCGTTCTCTTTTTATGAGGTCCAGCTAAGCGAGTATCACCAGCTAAGAAGGAGTACTTCTGCTTTTCATCTTCTACTAAAAAAGCTAATGAACCCGTGTGTACTGAATCTGATAAAAAACCAATCACTGTAAAATCTCCAATAGTTAGTGCGGTGTTAATCGGAATAATTTTGTAATTTAAGTGTGTTTCACTAATTTTACCTAGTAAGACAAATTGTTGTTTTAATTCAAATGCCTCTTTGGATAAATAGATAGGTAATTTTTGCATCATAGAAGATTCAAGAATTTTTTCATGGATATCTATTGAGAAGTATGAAAGAAAAAGAGCGTCTGCTTGTTCATTTAGTTGTGAATTAACGTTAAATTGAAAGATTGAATGTGAACTTTTAAATTGTGAACTACTATCAAATAAGTTGTTTACTATACTAATTTTGGTCATTATATTCCTCTCTTTCTAATTAGAACTATCATACCATGATGAACCTGAGTCGTCATGCTTGTCTAAAATAATCAGTGGTGTACAATGTAATTATTAAATAAGAAAGCTGGTAATTTCATGTATTTAAAAATAAGTGAAGACGCAAAAAGCAAGATTATGAAACTTATGGGTAATGATTCAGAAATCTTGCTTGATTTTGACGATGGTGTTGGTGCTTTATCAAATGAAGGAACATGTACGTTAGATTCAAGCTTTAGAATGTTAGTAATTGATGACCAGAACGATAGCAAGGCATATGATGGAACAATTGATTCAGATTTAGGTCCCATTAGAGTAAAAGGGTACAGCAAAACTTATATGGATGAGAACATGCAACTTGTCGTTAATGAACGATTCAACAGTTTAGCATTACATGGAGATAATTCAGGACTATTAACAGGTAATGTTAGCTTAGAAAGTCTTGTTAAAAACTAATAAAAAATCGTAAACAATAAAAATTGTTTACGATTTTTTTTAGTTTATTTTTTAATTTTTCTCTCATAACGTGTGTAGTAAAGGAAAGCAACTAGTCCAGAAAGGACAGGACCAGATATCATCCAGAGAGCATTACTTAATGTATCGCTGATAACAGTGAAAATAATTCCAAAGGCTAAAACTAACCAGACGACAATAGTAATAATATTTGTAAGTGTTCTATTCTTATAAACTTCAAAAGGTCGATTTAAGTCTTGACGTTTTTTAAAGAATGGAAATGCACCAATTAAAAATAGATAAGGTACAGAAGTTGAGATATTTCCCATTAACGTTAATTTTGAATAGAATAATGTTGAATTTGAACCTCCAAATGAAACAGCCATGATAATGACAATAACGACGGCAGCTTGAATCCACATTGCAAATTCAGGCATACTATGCTTATTTAATTTCGTCATTTTTGCTGGCCAGATATCCTTAGGTGTTCCAAGAATAAATGATTTGAGTGGTGAGTAAATCAAGACGAAGAATGCACCTGTATAAGCCATGAACATACTTAAACCAGTAATTCTAGCAAGTGTATGACCAAAAATTGTCGAAGCACTTGCGCTCATACCAAAGCTTTGACCTGCAAAATTACCTAAGTTTTCCATCAATATGTAAGAGATGTTACCTAAGTTGGCATTTTGACCACCAAGTTTACTCCAGTTTGTACTAACACCCCAGAAGAAGATTGAGATTGAGTAAGCAAAAAGAATTAATAAAGTGGAAATGATTAAACCCTTTGGAAAATTTTTCTTAGGATTTCTAATACTATCTGTAACACCACTAACTGATTCCATACCACCGTATGCAAAGATGGCAAAAACAATAAATGAAATTAGGGCGATAGGTGATTGATAGCTAGGATTTCTAGAAGTTATAATACTTGTCATACCATGCCATGGTTCTTGGAGTGCACCATGATTAACAATTAAAATAACAATACTTAATAGTAAAAAGATAGCATTTAAACCTAAAATAGCAATACCACCAACTGAAGAAATCTTGGCAATACTACTGATACCTCGACTAGCGACAAAGGTAACTAGCACAATCCAAAGAATTGCAAGAATACCGATAGTTTGTGTTGAAGATAGGCCAAAGATAGCCCAAGATTGTGTTTGATCACTTCCAGAAAAAATTGTTGAAAGTGGAATCCAAACTTTAGATGCAATTGATACCATCCAGACAATCCATGCAAAAAGCCAAATAAATGTTCCTGTGAAAGCAAGTTTGGGGCCAATTGATTCAGCTAACCAAGAATAAATGCCACCTTTTGATTCATTTAAAGCTGAACCATATTCTGCAAACATCAAAGCAGTTGGTAAGAAAAAGAAGAATGCTGCTAAAACGTACCAGATAATACTAGCGTAACCCATTTGAATAAAGGCGACGGGAGTATTTGCAAATCCAAAAATAGTTGTAAAAATCATTAAAATGAAACTTGTTAGGGAAATTTTCTTTTGTTTGTCCATAAGACTTTTGTAATTCCTTTCGGTTTCTTATATTTATAAGTTTTGGTCAGTTTTAAAATTTAATGGTGATAGGTCAGTTGATAATGTAATTAGCTGACTAATTAAGGCCTTAACCTTGATTTCAGCAGCTTCAGTAATTTTTAGATTTTCTTCAGTTAAAAAATCTGTTAGGTCTGTACCACTTTTAGAAATTGCCTCTGTTTGAATCCGTTTTACGGAGGCATTGAATTGGATAATTAAATCTTTTTGGAGATCTTTCAGTAATGAGCTAAATTCTAAGTAATGTGAATCAACCAAAATACCTAATTGTTTATATAACCAGTAAGCAGATTTGTCATCATATACATCGGTACCAATTTTATAATTCTCCGGTGTATCCGTAATACCAGCAAAGAAAGGTACATAAGCACTTTGAGCCGTAACACCCATTGATAGCCAATGGATACCACCAATTTCAAAAGGTAAATCAGGTCTAATTTGTAAAATATGAGACTCTTGTGTTTTTGCTAAACTAATGGGTCTGAATTTATGTTTATCACTGATTGAACCAGTTCCAATCGGATCATATTGAGTTCCTTGGAAATGTGAGCCAAGAATTTGTTCTAAATCTTCACGTTGAATTAAATGATCAGCCTGACGAATGAACGGTAAATTCATACTCATAGGATCTTGTGAAGCAACTGATGGTGTTAAAAGTAATTGGCCATACCAAACTCTTGGTGTGCTGTAAATGGCATCAGATTGATCATGAGTTCCAAAGATATCTCTAAAATTAAATGAATCTTTTTGGTTATTTAAATGATTATCAGAAACAAATTTCTGAATACCAGAACTAAACATAAAATTAGCGGAATCAGTAAAGTTAATTTCTTGAATAGCTAGTTGGTTGGCAACAACTGCATAAGAATCATCCGGAATACGTTGCGCAACCCAATGGTGACCGGTTGCAATTTCCATATACCAAACATCTTTTTGATCAGAGAACAAGACACCATTTGTTTCACTTGAACCGTATTTTTCTACTAATGATCCAAGGTAACTAACACCTTCTTTTGCGGAGTGAATATAGGGAAGAGTAATTGTTACAATTGCTTCCTCACCAATTCCGTTTTCAGTTAGTAAGGGATCGTAACTGAGAACCCGGCTATTAGCGTATGCACTTTCAGTAGCGCTCATAGCCACACCATATTCATTAAAGCCATCTTCTTCAAAAACACCAAATTTTGGTGTCCATTCAGGAGTAGCTGAATATTTACCACGAATTTTTGGTAATGGCATTTTAAAGTGATTATCTGGTGATTCAAATAAAGGTGATTGTTCAAATTCTGTATGAGCATGAATAACAAAATGTTTTGGCCATGCTGTTTTTGCATCTTCATTACGGCCAATAAAAGTCGACCCATCTGCAGTTGCTTTAGAACCAGCTAAAACACTTGTACATGCTGAAAAATTAAAAGGGTCTGTCGTCATGGATATTTCTCCTCCCAGTAAATAAATTTAGATATTACCATTTTATCATTTAATTGCTATTTTTAAACGCCATTTGTAAATAAATATTCGTATTTAACCGGTTACGCTGTATAAGGTTAGTTTAATAGAAATTTAAAATGAGAGATTACTCATTTTATTAATATTATTGTTTAATAAAAGGTAAAATGAAAAGAGTCACATATAATAGGAGGGAGATTTATGAAGTTATCAATTTCTGATAAAAATAAACGACTAGTTATAATTGTATTTTCGGGATTATTAATTGCATTATCCCTTAATTTCTTTCTGATTCCAGGAAATATTTTTGGAGCTGGTGCCAATGGTATTGCCCAATTACTTTCTGCTATTTTTTATGATCTATTTCATATTAAAATTGGTACTGGATATCTAATTATGTTAATAAATATTCCAATTGGTATATTAGGCTGGTATAAAGTAGGACGTTCATTTACATATTATAGTGTACTGACCGTCGCTTCTTCATCTCTCTTTACGGTAATTTTACCCGTTCATCAATTATCAACTAATCCATTAATGGCAGCATTATTTGGTGGTGTAATAAGTGGTATTGGGGTTGGATTAGCATTAAAATTTGGTTTTTCAACTGGTGGGATGGATATCATCGCACTTGTTCTAGCTAAAACGACAGGTAAAACAGTCGGTTCATTAATGTTATCAACAAATATGATTATTATTTTAACGGCTGGATTTTATTTCAGTTGGGAAAGTGCTTTGTATACAATTATTTCTAATTATGCTATGTCTAGAGTTGTCGACGACATCCATACATCGCATCAAAAGTTAACAGCATTTATTGTTACAAAAGAAGCAGATTTAGTTGTTGGAGCGCTCCAAAAATCATTAATTCGTGGAATTACAGTTATTGACTCAAAGGGCGCTTTCTCAAATGAAGAAAGTAAAGTTTTGATGTTAGTTATTACACGTTATGAATTATATAATTTAAAAATGACAATTAGTGATGTTGATCCAAATGCATTTATGAACTTAGTTAATACCGCTGATATTGAAGGCAATTTCCTAAACTCAGACCAACAAGAATTATTAAGAAAAGGGCAATCAACTAAATAAAAAGGAGATTCGTTATGCCAATTATAAATATTGATTTAATTGAAGGTCGTTCACAAGAACAACTTAAAAATTTAGTTAAAGATGTGACTGAAGCTGTTTCAAAAAATACTGGTGCACCTACAGAGCATATCCATGTAATTTTAAATGAAATGCGTAAAGATCGTTATAGTGTCGGTGGTATTCTAAAAAGCGACGAAAAATAAATATCATTAAATATGACTTCTGGTATATTCCAGAAGTCATTTTTTATAAAAAAATAACAGACCATTACTGATCTGTTACTAATTAACGATTATTTAGCTAAATTTAAATAATTTTTTAAGTAATGAGCAAGCCCATTTTCTTGGTTATTTAAAGAGGTAACATCATTGGCTAGACCTCTAATTTCAGAAGTACCATTTTTCATTGCCACACCCCAGCCAGCATATGAAAGCATTTCTTTATCATTACTTTCATCACCAAAAGCAACGATATCTTTTTGAGAGATACCATAGTAATCTGCTAGATAAGAAACACCAATTGCTTTTTGAATCCCTTTTGAAACAACTTCTAGAACAGGTTTTGGTCCGCCCCAAGTGTTGACTTCGATAACATCACCATATTTTTCAAGTAGTCTAGATGTAATTAATTGTTTTTTATCTTGATCGACAAACATCGTAATTGATGTCGGATCATGTTGTAAATTTTGTTTATTAAGAATTTGATTTGATCTTAAAACTTGTGGGAAAAAGCCTTTCACTAGCTGACTTGCATTGTCAGCCAATAACATATTTTTTCCTTCGGCTGCTAACATGTTAATACCTAATTCTTTTCTAGCGTTAAGAATATCAAAAACAATATCTCGATTAATTGTATATTCGTATGATTTATCCCAATTTTTATGTGGAATATGTGCCAGGGCACCATTAAAATTAATCATTGGAGTTGTTAACCCTAATGAATCATAAATTTGTTTTGAGATACGATATGGGCGTCCCGTTACAATACTGACAATGTGTCCTTCAGCTGTTGCTTGAGTAAGTACTTTTTTTGTTGTTGAACTAACTTCTGCATTATTATTTAAAGTTGTGCCATCTAAATCAATTGTAATTAACTTTTTGTTCATCGTTATTGTTCCTCCATCAACTTAACTTATGTGTAGTAAGATTTACAGTTTTTTATCTTAGTTAGTTCAGGATAGCATTTGAGTATGCAGTATTCAAACGTATTTAACCTTTTTTTATCTATTGTTATAAAATCGTATCTTTAATTTAATCCGGCTTCATAGTAACTTTGGCGCCGTATAACATTATTTTTTAGAAAAAGTAAAGAGTTCAGTAACATTAAAACAATAGATTGCAATGCTAAAATAGAAACGATAAACTAGTAATATTAGCTATTCAAGAGAGGATTAATCCTATGAGTGAAAGACGAAGTGCAGAAATAATTAAGCAAGATATTTTGACACATTTAGAAAAAGTGATGGATCCTGAATTGGATATGGATATTATTAATTTAGGTTTAGTATATGAGATTGAATTAGACAATGACAATAATTGTAATGTACAAATGACTTTAACCACTATGGGTTGCCCGTTAACAGGTGTTCTATCTGATTTAGTCGAAGATGCGTTAAAGCCAGTGCTAGAAATAAAAAAAGTAACTGTACAATTTATATGGAGTCCAGCCTGGTCAATTGAACGTATGTCTAGGTATGCAAAAATGGCACTCGGTGTCCATTAAAAGTTAGGGGGAAATTAAATTGATGATGCGAAGAAGATACATATTTATAGTAGCTATCTTACTACTTACATTCTTTACCACATTTTTATTTTTTAAGATGCAGGAAAAAGATTTAATCACAAAATTAGATAATCATAATCTATCTAAAAATGCATATGTTCTTAAAACAAAAGAACAAAATTTAGATAAATATAATACAACGTTAGCAAAATCAGAAAAAATTTCTGATTTTCAAATTCATTATCAAGTAAAAAACAAAAAAAATATTTCTTATTTTTATGCGAAGGGTAGTTATGATAAGCCACCAATGGTTTCTGGAACTTTTTTCTCAAATAATGATTTTTTATCTGAAGTTCCGGTAGCAGTAGTTGGTCGAAATATTGAAAAAAAATTATACTCGCCATTTCATCAGCAGTATTATAAATTAAATGGGCAATACGTTTCTGTCATCGGTATTATGGGTGATAAATACAATTCTGAGTTGGATAATCAAATTTTTATTGCAATGTCAACTGCAGACATAAGTAAATTGAAGGCAAATAATACAAATATTATTCTTGATTCAAAGCATGTCGTGACTAAGAATGTGTTAACGACCGAATTAACTAATACAACAGTTTCCAAACAGGTTAATGATAATTTAATTTTAACTAATAACTCATGGATTAGTCGACATTGGCAACAAGCGGTGGGCTTAATGGCTGTTATTGCTAGTGTTATGGTCGCAACTTATATTTGGATTGTTGGTGTTAGTAAACAAATTCGTAATCAGAAATTTATCAAACAATCAAAAAAAGTTATTATTTGGAATAACTTGCTAATTTACATGGGATCATTCTTAGTTGGTGGCTTAATAGGAACTGCGATTGGTCAGTCACAATTTTCGATTAAAACAAATATGATAGCTCTGTATGAGTTCGAAGGTACTCTATTTATCGTTGCTTCCGTTGTTTTCTACTTTGTTATCCGTAGAAGAGTTAATAAACGTAATAATTAATAAAAACGCCAAATCAGTTAGATTCATTATCTAACTGATTTGGCGTTTTTTATGTAAACATGATTATATTTGATTTTTAAAATTTTGTAACTCAGGTGATAAAATCATTCTAATTTTTGTTAAATCACTTAAATTTTTGGTGCCAAGTAACAGCATAAGCATGTTAATTTTTGATTGATAATCTGATATGGTATTTGTTAGCGCATCTTGACCTTGTTTATTGAGAATGTGTAAGAATGCACCAGAGATACCAACACTTTTAGCGCCTAAAGCGAGACATTTAACAATATCTAATGGGGTACGAATACCACCAGAGGCAAAAATTGTTAAGCCTGTTTGCAGAGATTTTGTATCAATGAGACTTTCAGCTGTAGTTAAGCCCCAATCCTCTAGAAAGGAGAAATCTTTAGCATGTCTACGTTCGTTTTCAATCATGGCAAAATTTGTGCCGCCACGACCAGAAATATCAACATAACGTACACCAATATCAGCTAATTGTTGAACCGTTTTATGAGACATCCCAAAACCAACTTCTTTAACAATAATGGGTACTTCAAGCTTATTTACGATTGTTTCAATATTCTTCAACCAATAAAACTCACGTTCACCTTCTGGCATAATAATTTCTTGAGCGGCATTAATATGAATTTGTAGGGCGTTTGCTTCAATCATATCAACGGCTCTTTTTGACTGATCTAGTGTTGCATTGGCGCTTAAATTAGAAAAAATGAGACCATTTGGATTCTTTTCACGAAGTATTTTAAATGTATGAGCCTTAGAAGGGTCTTTTAAGGCGATACTTTGAGAACCTGTCGCGATTGGTGTATTTGTGATAGCTGCAACTTCGGCTAATTGTTGATTTAAAATACCCGTTTGTTCACTGCCACCAGTCATAGCATTAATATAAAAGGGCGATTGAAACGAGAAATTTGGAAGCTCAACGCTAGATTGAATATCATTAATAGAAAGTTCAGGTAAATTTGAAGGAATAAGCTTGATCTCATTCAATTGATTTTTTGATTCCGTATTGAATAATTTTTCGGCGATAAATACGTGTTCATCTTTTCTGTGACTTTGAATTAAATTATCGTCTTTAATCATAAAAAACTCCTTATCCTATAAGGTCACTTTGATATCCAAAGGTTGAATATCATTTTGTGCCCAATCTTTAAATAATTCAGTACGATTTGTTTCAGAGGTTGCTAATGCAATACCGCAATCACCACCGCCAGCACCTGATGTTTTTGCGGCAGCATGTTGGGATTCTGATAAATTACAAAGGGAAGTTAATGATTCGGTTTCAATTATTACCTGACTAGCATCGGCTAATTGTTGTAAAATCATTCGATTATTTGTAATTTCTTGTTGAATAATGATGGAATTGTTTAATTTAAAGCCATCAATCATTGCAGTGACACATTTTTTTGAATCTTCTAAAAATTCAGAGTAAGTCTTTTTTTGTTTTGCTTTAAAAAGGGCCATCTTATCAACAAAAATGGAAGTTGAAGCTGGAGAGCCAGTCCAACCGATTAATAATTCTAAATCTTTAGGTTGCGGTAGGCGTTGGACAGAAAGCATAGGCCAATCCATAGATAAAAGTTCGGTTAGTGGCGTACCTTGTCTCATAATTTTTAACCATTCTCGATCAAATGAATAATAAGCAATCCATCCGCCATAAACACTAGCGGCAATATCTCCGAGTGAACCATTTCCTTGAACATCTAGGTGAGCCATTGCTGATAATTTAAATAGAGCGTTATCCGTTAATTTTAAATTATAAAATTGTGAAACGGCACGAACGGTTGCTACGGTAACCGCAGCAGAACTGCCCAAACCATATTTTTTACCATCAGTACTATCTAAATCACTATCAATATTGACATGATAATTAACCATCTGTTTTCCGATGGATTGTGCATATAATTCGGTTAAATGAATCGCCGATAATATGTAGTGAAAGGGGTTATCTCGATTATCAAAAATAATTTTTGTCCCTTGACGATACCAAGATAAAGAATTTTCTTGGTATTGTTTAGATGAAATACTACCTGTTTCTTTACTCTTTTTAATTGTTACAGTTACAAACTGATCAATAGCAACAATAATTGCTGGTGATCCAGGTTCAACAATTGCGTATTCTCCTGCAATATAAAGTTTTCCTGGTGCTTTAGCGGTGATCAAATAGCTCAATTCCTTTCAATATGGATAACACTAAATAAGTGTCGCTCCAGGTCCAGGCTTGGCAACCAAAAGATTTTTTGCACCAAAAAGTGGACTTAATTTATTTAAAATATAAGGTGTTTCAGTTTTGGAACAAATTATTTTAACATTTGGACCAGCATCCATTGTGAAGTAACAGGTAATACCTTCTTGACGCAAGTCACGAATAGCATCCATAGCACGTATGCTGTCAGGATTAAAATAAGTAAAGCTGGGATTAGCGCTTAAAGTTGTTGCGTGCATTTTCATTGCATTATTTTCAGCAATTTGACCAACTTTTTCGAGGTTTTTCTCTATAATAGCCTTTTTCATATCAATTAAATCACGTTCAGAAGATTTAACCCATTCATTGTAGAAAGGTGATGTGTCCACGGAATGTTGCATTCCAGAACGAGAATCAATCGCTTTTTCATGACTATTAATCATAATAGCAATCATTTGAAGATCCCAATCAATCGTTTCTTCAATCGGTATAGCAAAGGAGTCTTCATCATTGTGACCTTTTTCCCATTCAACTAGGCCACCAAAAATAGAGCGACTAGCTGAACCAGAACCACGACGTGCTAATCGTGATAAATCGCGTTTATTTAAATTTAAACCAATTGCTTGACTAGCAGCAAGCGCAAGTGCAGCATATGCGCTCGCTGATGACGCAAGTCCTGCTGAAGTTGGAACGTGATTTATTGATTCTACTTTAGCGTAAATATTTTTTTGTGCTTGATTACGAACAATATCTAAAAAGGCTGATACTTTGTTATCCTTTTTTTGTTTAGAATTTAGAAAGAAGGTATCTTCAGTTAGCGTATCGTCAAAAGTTACCGTAGTATCGGTATAAAAATGATCTAACGTTAAGGATAGGCTATTGTTGTAAGGAATAATTAAATCTTTATTTTGTTTACCCCAGTATTTAATGAGTGCAATATTAGTATGGGCGCGAGCTGAAATTTTATTTTTCAATATGTTGTGACTCCTTTTTAAGGGGTTGAATCCAAGTTGCAATGGCACCATTACGATTTAAGAGATGGCTTAGATTTAAAGCTTCTTCGGGTGTTTTAACTAGGGCTATCATACAGCCACCGCCACCACCACCGGTAAGTTTGGCACCTAAAGCGCCATTTTCTAGACTTGTTTTGACAAGTGCATCTAATTTGGGATGACTAACACCTAAAGATTTTAGTAAATGATGAGCCCTAGATAATGTGTGTCCTAAACTTATAGCATCATCTGTCGCAATTTGTGCCTTAGCCATACTTGTTAATTGACCAAGTTCGGAAATTATTTTTTCAGTAACGTCAGGACTTGATAAGACGCGATCACGAACTTGACCAACAGTTAAACCCGTTTGGCCCTTGATTCCCGTATCAGCAATCACTAAGGTTGCCTCTATGTTTAATGGGACAGGGTAAGCCTCTTGGTGCTTAATGAACCAAATGGGATCGCGGCTACTGGTTGTTGCGGCATCGATACCACTTGGAGAACCATGTGTGGTTGTTTCAGCGATATTGGCAATAAGTAGAAGTTCATCGCGTTCGATTTTCGTATCAAAAAAAGCGTACAAACTTCGAATTATGGCAATAACTGTGGCAGCGGAAGAACCCATCCCTCGTTCAGATGGGATGTCACTTTCAATCGTTAATTTAAATGATTGATGTCGTTTATTCAATGATTTTAAAATGTACTGGATAACTTGCTTAATGCCACGCATATTCATGGGAACATTTTTCAGTTCACCACTATAAAAACGACTTGTGATCCATTGTTTATCTGCCATTGCTTCCGTTAAAACTGATATTTTAACATTTGGTAAAGGGAGGGCAATAGCGGGTTGGCTATAAACAACAGAGTGTTCGCCGATTAATATAATTTTAGCATGGCTAGTACCAAGAAATTTTGCTTCTGTATTATCTGACAAATTGTTCAAAAAAAGAGTCCTCTCTAGATGAATTTACTTCCATTATCATACCTTAAAATTGTCGTTATAGCTATAATGGACTGGATGAACTTTGAGAATTTATAATGATTTAGTTTTTGGCATATGATTCTTTAATCAATATGGTAAAATAAACATAAATGCGTTAACTTAAAAAGACTGGTGATAAACTTCAATGAATAAAAATACGATTTATGCTGTAGTGGATATTGAAACGACGGGAACAAATCTTAAAAGTGGCGATCGAATGATCCAATTTGGTTGCGTTTTAGTTCAAAAAAATCAAATAATAAATTCTTTCTCGTTTGATATTAATCCTGGTATGGCAATTCCGAAAGTTATTACAGAATTAACAGGGATTACAAACCGTCAAATCAGAAAGGCTGCCTATTTTGAAGACGTCGCCGCAACGATTTACGCGATTCTCCAAGATACAGTTTTTGTTGCGCATAATATTAACTTTGATTTGCCATTTATCAATAGTGAGTTAGAAAGAGTTGGCTATCCTGCATTATCAATAAAAGGTGTCGATACTGTACAGCTTAGTCAAATCTTATTGCCAACAGCACCCAGTTTTAAATTAAAAGATCTGAGTCGATATTTGAATCTGACTCACGAAAATCCGCATCATGCCGATAGTGATGCCCATGTGACAGCTGAGTTATTTATCTTCTTATTAACTCGACTAGAAACGATTCCAAGAGAAACCTTATTTGAAATAAATCGTTTAAGTTCATTTTTATTAAGAAATACAAATGAATTATTTTCTGATGCGTACAGTGATAAAAATAGAAGACAGGAAAGACTACCAGATCATCTATACATTGTTGGAGGGATTGTCCTTCAACGTAGGAAACAAGATACATTTAATTTAACGAATTATGTTTATCCTGAAGCAGAAGTAGATAAGAAAAAAATATTTGAAAAACAATTAAGTTGGCGACCTGAACAAGCAAAGATGATGGACCTTATTTCTGAACATTTAAAAAGTGGAAATCGAACATTAATTATTGAGGCTCCTACAGGAATCGGTAAAACATTAGGTTATTTAATTCCAGCAGCTTATCATGCTCAAAATCGCAAACAAATTGTGATTAGTAGTGCGACAACATTACTTCAAACCCAGTTGATGAATCAGGCATTACCGTTACTTAACAAATTATTGCCTTTTCAAACAGCTGCAGTAAATTTGAAGGGCAGTAACCATTATATAAATTTAGCGGCGTTTAAAAAAGAATTAACACAAAAAGAAACCTCTGGACAGATAGCTTTAATGAAAATACGTATCTTAGTATGGCTGACAATGACTAAAACTGGTGAACTTGATGAATTAAAACTTTCAAGTTATCAAAATCCCATTTTTAATCAAATTGAACATCAAGGGGTTGGGAGTTTAGTATTAACTGATCAATTTTTTGAAGTTGACTTTATTAATACGTTATATAAACAAGTTGAATCGTCAGCAATTATTTTTACAAATCATGCTTTTTTAATGAAGCATCCTGGTTTATTTAACTCAGATCGTACAAAACTTGCGCCTGAATTAATTGTAGATGAAGCACAGCATCTTGCTGATGTTGCTCTACAGTCAAATAAAGGACGCATTCGATTCTGGAAAATTATTAATATGTGTGATTCATTATTGACTAGCATACAAAGTTCACAAAAATTTTCTTTTAATGACTTAATGGCAATTAATTTCTTAACAGCTAGTGAAAACAATCAATTATTAACAGAAATTAGGAAATTACGGGAATCAGTTGAGTTACTCATCAGACAATTTTCAAGAGAATATGGTCGACAAATTAGTAGGAATTCAGCAGCAAAAAATGAAACGACCGGAAAAGCAATTATTTTAAAATCAACTGAGCTAATTGGATTGATTAATCGAAATAAAATTATGCTTGAATCTGTTTTAAAAGTGATAACTGTTTTAAAAAGAGATGATGCCATTTTACGAGATCGTTATATCGCTGCAAAAAGCCAACAAAATATCGGCCAAGATGAGCAACAGCTTTTGAATCGTGTTCATAACTTTTTTAAGCAATTATTTGCAGAAACTGAGGGCTGGACTATATTTGAACAAAATCAAGACAAGCTAAATGAAAAGGTGCTTTGGTTAAGTTTTCCGATTAACGGACAAACAGACAAAATGCAATTTGAATTTAGTTTATCAGATGCAACTCATTTTCTTTCTGAAGTAATTTATCGGCACTTTAATCACCTGACGTTTACTGGGGCGACTTTGTTACTACCAGGTAATCCTGATTACATTATTGATCAGCTAGATATACAAGATGATAATTACAAAATCAAAAAATTAGGGAGTCCTTTTGATTATAGTAACCAAGCTAAATTGTATGTAGCAAGTGATGCTTTTGATGTTCGATCATCAAAAGAGCTTTATGAATCTTACTTGGCTGATTCAGTTTATGAGATTATAAAATCACAACGTAAACAAACGTTAATTTTATTTAATTCGCTTGATACGATAGCAAATGTTTATGGGTTATTAACAAAAAGAGGGTTACATCTTGATCGTGAACTTTTAGTTCAGGGTGTTACAGGACGGCCTGAAAAATTAAAAAAACGATTTTTATTAGGTAAAGACGCTATTTTAATGGGTACTGGTAGTTTCTGGGAAGGCGTTGACTTACCAAATGATAGATTAGAACTTTTAATTGTGACGCGGTTACCATTTGAGTCTCCAGAGTCGTTAAATGTAAAGGCGAAAGAAAAAGAGTTTGAAGGTCAAGGTAGGGATGTATTCAGTGAGTATTCACTGCCTAGAGCAACAATGAAGCTTAAACAAGGGTTTGGACGCTTAATTCGGACGTCAACCGATAAAGGGGCAATGATTGCATTGGACAATCGATTGATAAATCAAAGTTATGGTAAAAAAATGATTGAAGTATTGCCGGATGAATTACAACTTATAAATGAACCATTGGCAGATATTATTATTGATTTAAAGACGTTTTTATCTAATTCTGATAGTTAATCAGAATTAGATAATGTCTGTTATAATATGACCGTATAAAACTAAGACAGGAGAAAAATTGATCATGCGAAGATCCCCCAAAAAATCAAAAAACATCGTTTTTCTTTCGATACTTGGTACGATATTAGTTATTGTGGTAAGTGCTTTTATTTTATATAATCGCGCAAAATCACCGATGGCTACAGCTGAAAAAGAAGCTGTTACAATTGCTAAAAAATACGCAAAACTAGATAAAGAAACAGCATTTTATAGATATAATAGGGATGCAACTTATTTTACAGTTGCAGGGACAACAAAAGCTAATAAAAGAATTTATGTGATTGTTGCTCAAAAAGGTGGAAAAGTTAAAGTCTTATCACAATCAAATGGTAAGACAAAAAATGATATTTTAACTTATATCTGGAATGAAAAAAAACCTAGTAAAATATTGAATGTCGGACTTGGTATATACAACGGTGTACCTGCATGGGAAGTGAGTTATTTGAACAAGAAAAAAGCTCTTTGTTATGAAACACTGCAGTTCTCAAATGGTAAAGTTTTAAAATCCGTTGAAAATATATAATTGTCTTATGGACTAATATATCTGACTAATGATATTATAAAAGGAATGAAATCGATCTAGCAACTAGGACCGTAATGAGGAGGAAGTTTATTGAAAACAATTAGTATAATTGATGCTAAAAACCATGTAGACGAAGAAGTAAAAATCGGTGTTTGGCTTACTAATAAAAGATCAAGTGGTAAGATTGCATTTTTACAATTACGAGATGGAAGTGCCTTTTTCCAAGGTGTCGTGATAAAAAGTAATGTCAGTGAAGAAACTTTTGAAATGGCAAAAGAGTTACATCAGGAATCTAGCCTTTACGTTATTGGTGAGATTCATGAAGATAAACGCTCACCATTTGGCTATGAAATTGAAGTTAAATCACTTGAATTAGTTGGTGATAGTCAAGATTATCCAATTACACCTAAAGATCATGGAACAGAATTTTTGATGGATCATCGTCATTTATGGTTACGTTCAACGAAACCATATGCAGTTATGCAAATTAGAAATGAAATTATTCGCGCAACATATGAATTTTTCAATAAAGAAGGTTTTATAAAGATTGATGCGCCTATCTTAACTGGTAGTGCACCAGAAGGTACAACTGAACTTTTCCATACTAAATATTTTGACAAAGATGCCTATTTGTCACAATCAGGTCAATTGTATGAAGAAGCTGGGGCAATGGCCTTTGGTAAAGTATTCTCATTTGGACCAACTTTTAGAGCTGAAAAATCTAAGACAAGACGCCATTTAATTGAATTTTGGATGATTGAACCCGAAATGGCATTTATGCACCAAGAACAAAGTCTTGAAGTACAAGAACAATATATTGCGTTCTTAGTACAAAATGTTTTAGATAACTGTGACTATGCTTTAGATATTCTCGAAAGAGATAAAGAAGTCTTAAAAAGTTATACAAAAACACCATTCCCTAAAATTTCTTATGATGAAGCCGTCGAATTATTACAAAATTCTGGTGAATTTCCTGATACTAAATGGGGTGATGATTTTGGATCTCCTGAAGAAACTTATTTGGCAGAACATTTCAGTATGCCAGTATTCGTTTTAAACTATCCTAAAGCAATTAAACCATTTTACATGAAACCACATCCAACGAGAGAAGACGTCGTTATTTGTGCTGACTTATTAGCTCCTGAAGGTTACGGCGAAATTATTGGTGGTTCAGAACGTGAAACTGATGTAGATAACTTAATAGCACAAATTAAAAAAGCTGGATTGAACGAAAAAGATTACGAATGGTATTTAGATTTAAGAAGATATGGTAGTGTTCCTCATTCAGGATTTGGTCTTGGATTAGAACGCGCAACAACTTGGATTACAGGTGAAGAACATATACGTGAGGCTATTCCATTCCCACGTCTATTAAACCGTATTTACCCATAAAAAAGTAGAGAAAAAGAACCTTTAAACGAAATTGTTTAAGGTTCTTTTCTTAATTAAGGAGGCATTTTCGTTATGGATGCATTTATGAGTCAATTTTTAGAAGCAGGGGAAACCCATGTGTCTAATTTAATTTTACGGAATTATCGAAAAATTGGATTATCAAGTGATGAATTAATTTTCTTAATCCATCTATTAAGCTTTAATCAAGCAGGTAATAAATTTCCAGATACAAATCAAATTGCCAGTCAAATGGGCGTGACGGCCCAGGAAACCTATACATTACTGCAGAAATTAATCGAAAAAAAAGTTATTTCTATCAAAACAATTGATGATTCAAATGGGTACAGCACCGATCAATTTGATTTTAGTGTGTTATATGAAAAATTAAATAATTTAAGTCATAGGACACAAGAAAAGGTTGAAGTTGTTAAGAGTAATAATTCTCGAAAAGAGGTTTATGAAAAAATTGAAGTTGAATTTGGAAGACCTTTATCACCAATGGAATTAGAAAGTATTAGCATGTGGATTGATCAAGACCACTATATTCCAGAACTAATTTTGATGGCGTTGAAAGAAGCTGTCCTTAATCAGGCATACAGTTTAAAATATATGGATAGAATTTTACTAAATTGGGAAAAGAAGCATATAAAAACAAGTCAAGACATAAAAAAAGATAAAGAAAAAAGACAACAACAGAACTTTTCAAATAATGTGAAGAATAATGACAATACAAAAGAATCTAATGATAAACCGGAAATACCCCTATATCATTGGTCAAATTAATGAAATAAATAAAAACCTGGCGATATTCAGAATTTTAACTGAATATCGCCAGGTTTTTATTTAACGAGTAGCAGACGAAACGGCTTTACTGCTGTCTGCTTTAGATGAAGCACTTGAACTAATAGCGGAGCTAGAACTACTAGATGAACTAGAACTTTCTGAAGAACTAGAACTACTTGAACTAGAAGAACTGCTTGAACTAGATTCTTCTGAAGAACTAGAACTATTTGATATCTTAGGAACTGAATATGAACTGCTATCTGCTGTTGTTGTTTCTGCAGTAGATGAATCTGTTAATGATAATTCGCCATTTTTCAGATAAACGTCAGAAGGTTTTGTCCAATCCGTATTTGAAACTGATTGGGAAACGTACTGCATTAAGTTTTTATAAATACCTACAGCTAGATGTTGAGAATTAACATCTAAGTAGTTATTTGCGACTAATGGTGAATCATAACCTGTCCAAACTGCAATTGAGTAATTTGAAGTATAGCCGGAAAATAATGAATCCATAACTGCGCTAGATGGAAATTTAGAAGCAACATTTGATGGATAATCAGTAGTACCGGTTTTACCCGCTTGGTAAAGACCCGGTATTTGAGCTGCCGTACCTGTACCATTAGAACTATTAATAACACCTTTTAGCATATCAGTAATCATATAAGCAGTTGATGTTTTCATTGCTCTAGTACCTGAGCTAGAATAATTTTCAACTGTACCATCTTTTCTTTCAATTTCTGAAATATAAGTCCCTTTGTGATAAGTTCCACCATTTGCAAATGCTGCATAGGCTTCTGCATTTTGAGTCGTTGACATGTTTGCACCGATACCAGATGAGTAAGTATCAACTTGATCCTTAGAGACACCAAGTTTTTTGACGAATCCTTGGGCTTTTGATAATCCAACCGCTTCAAGTGTCCGAATAGCAGGGATATTACGTGATTGAATCAAAGCATTTCGCATTGTCATTGTTCCAAGATAGCTATTATCAAAATCATTTAATTGTTTTGTAGTAGCATCAGGGTAGTAATATTTTGTATCGCTAACTTTTTGATTAGTTGGGTAGTCTAGATATTCAATAGCAGGACCGTAATCCATAATAGGTTTCATGGTTGAACCGTTGCTTCGACTAGTTGCGACAGCCCGATTATACCCGAAAGTAACATTTGTTTGTTTACGGCCACCAATCATAGCTGAAATAGCGCCAGTTTTTGAATCAACCATGGTAACAGCTAATTGCATTTTACTGTCAGGATAGACCACATAGTTATTTGTATTAGCTATATCATAAAGTCGTTTCTGAGCATCCAAATCTAAGTTTGTACGAATCTTAAGACTACTGTTATAAGGATCAAAACCTTTATCTTTAACAGACTGAATAACTTCTTTTAAATAGGAATCAGAAATTTTTGCATTATAAGTATCTTTTTCGGCAGAATGTGATGTTCTTAGGCCTGAAGTAATTGGTGTCGCTTTAGCTGTACTTGCTTCGCTTGCCGAAATTTTGTTATTTGCTAACATTGCATCAATAACTTCATTACGTCGTTCCTTTGCGTATTCTGGATGCGCGTAAGGATTATAAGAAGATGGGGCATTAGGAATACCAGCAATTAACGCGATTTGTTCTGTATTTAATTTATTCAATTTTTTACCGAAATAGTAATTTGCAGCAGTTTGCATCCCGTAAATACCATTTCCCATAAAGACTTTGTTAGCATAGAACGTTAAAATCTGAGATTTACTGTATTTACGCTCTACTTGTAATGCTAGCCATGCTTCTTGCGCTTTTCGTTTTATTGTTTGATCAGATGCTTTTGTCGAAAAGACAGATAATTTAATAAGTTGTTGTGTTAAAGTACTACCACCTTGAAGACCAGCTGATCCACCAGTGATATTTGACAAGGCTGCACCTACAATTCGCACAGGATCAACGCCATTATGTTTATAGAAACGTTTATCTTCGATTGAAACAATGGCATCTTTTAATAGTTGCGGCATGTCAGACGATTCAGCGTAGACTCTTGAAGTTCCTAAGGTAGTGATGATTTCATCATTCTTTGCATAAATGACACTTGCAGGGGTACTTTCAAGACTACTTGATGTTATTTTTGGTGAATCTTTGGCGTAATAGAAAAATAAACTGATACTAGCAATTACGCCAATAACGAATAGAGCAAGTAAGCTCAAAAAAATACGTTTAAAAAGTTTACCTTTACTATTTTTACCTTTGTTGCCTTTTTTGTTAGTGCTTATTTCTTGTTCGCGTCGCGCAACACGAGTAGTACCTTTATTATCAGCTGTTGCCATAAATAAAATTCTCCTTTAATTATATAAAGCCTTAATTATAGATGCTCTATCATTTTATCAACGTATTTTAAATAGGGAATGACCGGATTTAAAGTATATTGTATCTCGAATCCTTCAGTTTGGACTGTTTTCAATGGAATTGATTTACGACCATTAACACTCTGCTTATCCCAGTAAGTAAATAGCGTTTTTGATGGTAGTAAGTAGACCTTACCTAAGGTTGTGAACTTCATTATAACAAAACTAATTCCTCTTTGTAATACACATGATTTCATATGGTTAATTTGGTGCTCATGAAAATTACTTAACGGAAATGAAGTTTTATTTTTAGTTTCTTTAGCTTCAAAATCTAAATAGTGGCCATCGTATATGCCATTGTAGTCAGTTGTTGACGCAGTTTGAAAGTAAGCTTCTTTAATAACAGCTGCACTTCGTTTAGGATAATCAACTTTTACAATTTGAATAGGCGTTGGTTTTTTGTGAATGACAGCCATATTATGAGCAAGGTAAAATGCGTTGCTTACGTTGATATCATCCTCTAATGACATCCCCCGTTTACCAAACAACAGCATATTTGACTTTTTTTGCGTATTTAAAGGTGATTGTTCATAAAGTTTTCCATTAGGATAATTAATACTCACAGTTATTTCACGCTCCAATCTAAAATATTATAACAATAAGTGATATAATTTAATAGCTTTAAAGGATTTGGTAACATATTCTTAATATAAGAAAGGAATATTTAATCAATTATGAAGCGTTTATGGGTGACTGGTTATAGAACATACGAATTAGGTATTTTTAATGAAAATGATCTTAAAATAAAAATCATTAAAAGCGCAATTAAAAAAAATATTATTAATGAAATAGAAAATGGATTGAAGTGGGTTATAACTGGCCCTCAGCTTGGTGTTGAGCAATGGACGGCACAAATTTGCCTAGATATACAAAATGAATATCCTGATTTCAAGGTATCAGTTATGCTACCATTCAAAGAGTTTGGTAATAATTGGAAAGATGATAAAAAATTAGTTTTAAATCAAATATTAAATGATGTAGATTTTTCTGATTATGTTAGTAAGGATACCTATCAGTCGCCACAGCAATTAAAAAATTATCAAACTTTTATGATAGAACACACAGATGGCGCGTTATTACTTTATGATTCAGAAAATGAAGGCAAAACAAAATTTGATTTATTAAAAATAAAGCAAACTAAAGAAGTGAAAAACTATGCATTACGTATGATAGATTTTATGGAATTAGAAGATATTGCAAACGAAATGGAAGAGGAACAAAATAATCATTTGAATTATTAAATAATTCTGCTATAATAAACAGGTATTAACATTATTTATGAGAAATTAGTGATGAGGTGTACGAATATGACGGATGTTAATTTTGTACCTAAAGATATCTTACAAAAACATTTTGAAACAAAAATGCGTGGATATGATTCTAAAGAAGTTGACGAATTTCTTGACGATGTTATTAAAGATTATGAAACCTTTGATAAGAAAGTCAAAAAACTTCAAGAAGAAAATGATCGTTTAATTGCTCAAGTCGACGAACTTACAAAACAGGTTACTGTTGGTAAAAGTTCACAGACGACCCAAACAACATCTACAACTTCAAATATGGATATTCTTAAACGATTATCTAATTTGGAACGTCGTGTGTTTGGTGCACAGTTAGATGAGAATGAAAATTCTAGAAATCAATTTTAAATTAATTGAATGATGTAATATAGATTCAGTGTAAATTTCGGGTAATTGCGGTCTATTAAGTTAGGCTGAGGAAAGTCCATGCTTGCACAAGCTGAGATGCTTGTAGTGTTCGTGCTTGGTGAAAAAATAAGCCAAGGTACCTTCGGGTAACGGCGGATAAAATGACTAAGGCTTCGGCTATGTCAAAGTAATCTGTAAAGTGCCACAGAGACGATACAATATTGGAAACGGTATTGCTGGAACGCGGTAAACCCCACGAGTAGGCAACCCAAACTTTGGTAGGGGCGCTTCATGACGGAAATGAACAAATCATGGGGGCAGATAATATCTGGAGATAGATGATTACCACTGATTTCATCGCCTGAGATGGATGACGTACAAAACATGGCTTATAGAAATTTACATGATTTCAGGATGAACTAGGATGAAGAATTTTCTTTTATCCTAGTTTTTTTATTAAAAAAATTAAATTATAGTGAAGGTGCAAAATGGAAACTTTTAAATTATTGGCAACCGCAGCTAGCGGTATTGAGTCAATTGTTGGAAACGAACTTAAACATATGGGTTATGATGTTCAAGTAGAAAATAGTCGTGTCCGCTTCGAAGGAACAATGGAAGATGTTATTAATACAAACCTATGGTTGAGAACCGCAGATCGCGTTAAAATCATTGTTGGTGAGTTTACGGCTACGACTTTTGACGATTTATTTGAACAAACAAAAGCAATCTCTTGGGATAAGTTTTTACCATTAGATGCGGAATTCCCTGTTCAAGGAAAATCTCAAAAATCAACACTCTATAGTGTTCCAGATGCCCAAGCAATCGTGAAAAAAGCAATTGTTGATCAATTAAGTGATGTCTATCACCGTACAACACGCTTACCAGAGACGGGTTCAAAATATCCATTGGAAGTTGCTATTAATAAAGATAACGTCTTATTGACACTTGATACAACGGGTAGCAGTTTATTTAAACGTGGTTATCGTGTTGAAAAGGGTTATGCTCCTTTAAAAGAAAATATGGCAGCTGCGTTAGTTATGTTAACTAATTGGTATCCAGAAAAACCTTTTGTTGATCCAGTATGTGGTTCAGGAACAATCCCAATTGAAGCTGCATTAATGGGACATAATATTGCACCTGGTATCGGTCGTTATTTTGTATTCGAAGATTGGGATTTTGTTGAAAAAGGACTATTTGATCGTTTAAGAGAAAAAGCAAAAGGTGAAGCAAATCTTGATGTAGTATTAGATATAGCAGGTTATGATATTGATGCTGGCATGATTGAAATTGCTAAAAAGAATGCCGCTGAAGCTGGCGTCTTGGATAGTATTGAATTCAAGCAACTTGCTGCAAAAGATTTTACAACAGAAAAAGAAAATGGTGTTTTAGTCGCTAACCCACCATACGGTGAACGATTGAGCGATACTGAATCTGTACGTGTTTTATACAAACAGATGGGTGTTGTTTATAAACAAATGCCTACTTGGAGTAAATATATCTTAACAAGTGACTTAACTTTTGAAGAATATTATGGTTCAAGAGCATCTAAAAAACGTAAGCTATATAATGGCTCATTGAGAACGGATTATTTCCAATATTGGGGTAAACGTAAACCAAGAGCATAATAAATAATAAGTTTAAAAGCTATCTAATCAACGATTAGGTAGCTTTTTTTATTTAAGATAAAAAAAATAAGTGTTATCTCTTTACTTATTAATAGTAAGTGATATACTAAGTTTATTCAAATAGAGAAGGGGAAATTAATTATGAAAACTCAATTATTAGATCTTATGGAACAACGTCGTTCAATTTACGCTTTAGGGGATAAAGTAAGTCAAACACCTGATGAAATTACTGGTGTTATCGAGGATGCTATAAAGAAATCACCAACATCATTCAATAATCAAACAATTAGAGCAGCAATTTTATATGGTAAAAATTCAGACATGGTTTGGGATATCGTTGAAAAACGTCTTAAATCTGAGGTTCCTAATGCTGAAGCATATAAGAAAACTCAAGAAAAGATTGCAACATTCCGTGCTGGATTTGGAACAATATTATACTTTATAGATACTGATGTTGTTGCTCAAAATGAAAAAGATTTTGCTTTATACGCTGATAACTTCAGAGTTTGGGCAGAACAAGGTTTGGGCGGTGCTCAACAAAGTGTTTGGACAGTATTAGCTGAAAATGGTATTGGCGCAAGTTTACAACATTATAATCCACTTATTGATACTGAAATTAAAAATGCGTTTAATATCCCTGGAAACTGGGAATTACGTGCACAAATGCCATTTGGTTCAATTGAAGCAGCGGCAGGAGATAAAGATTTCATGTTAGATGATGACAGATTCTTAGTTATTAAATAATAGTTCAAAAAGATGAAACTTAAGGTTTCATCTTTTTTTATGGAAAAATATAGAATATCTGATCAATTATGTTAAGCTTTAAATATAGAAGAATAATTTTATTGTGTTAGAGGAGATCATAAGCATGAAAAAATATCAAAAAACATATTTTTATCAACCCGAGCTAGCTAAAACGGTTATTTTATGGTCATGGACGTTCTGCTTATTTTTAGGTAGTTTATTATTATGGTTAGAGATAACAACATTACAAATTTGGACAATTGTTTTATTTATACTTTTTCTTATTGTATCAATTGTTCAAATCTTGAATCGTAAATTAATAGTTGACGACAAAAATATTAAGTTAACTAAGGTTATTCGAAAACATAATGAAATAATTGAAATTTCCGCAATAAAACAAGTTAAATTAAGAAGATTTGGACTATCTTTTTATTTAGCCAATAGTAAAAAGTCAGTTGTTTTGAATTCTAGAAGCAAGTTACAATTATACACGGACCTTAAAAAGGGAAATAAATGATGCCAATAGGTGTCATTTATTTTTTTATAAAAAAGAAATATTAAAAAGAGAAATAGCTTGAATATCCATTAAAATACGAACTATTTTTATTAATTTTTTAATTTCGTCCTTTTTTTGCTTTGACACAACGCTGAGTTGTTGATAGAATAGGTTTATTAAATTTGGAGGTAATCGAATGGCAAAGATAGCAATTGTAATGGGATCGATTTCCGACTGGACCACAATGAAATTTACGGCTAATTTATTAGATGAACTTGATATTGAGTATGATAAAAAAGTTATTTCGGCACATCGAATGCCAATAGAAATGATTAAATTTGCAGAAAGTGCGGATAAAAATGGGTATGAAGTTATTATTGCTGGTGCGGGTGGTGCCGCACATTTACCAGGAATGATTGCAGCTTCAACCGTCATCCCTGTAGTAGGCGTTCCGGTGCAGTCCCATGCGCTAAATGGAATAGACTCTTTACTGTCAATTGTTCAGATGCCTGCGGGAACACCCGTAGCAACTATGGCAATTGGTAAAGCAGGTGCAACAAATGCCGGCATCTTTGCCGCAAAAATTTGTGCCTTAAGTGATTCAACTATAAAAGATAATTTAAAGTCATATCAATTATCACTCCATCAAAAATCTTTGGAAAGTAGTGATTTACTTGATTAAAAGGATATTACCAGGACAAACAATTGGTATTATTGGTGGTGGTCAGCTAGGACAAATGATGACAACGTCTGCAAAAGAAATGGGTTATCGTGTGATTATATTAGATCCGCAAAAAGATTGCCCAGCTGCTCAGGTTGCGGACAAACAAGTGATTGCAGATTATGACGATGAGATTGCTATTTTAAATCTTGCAAAAATGTGTGATGTACTAACGTTTGAGTTTGAAAATGTAGATGCTGATACGATTGATGCAGCAAAGCAATATTGCTATGTTCCACAAGGGTCGACTGCACTGCGTATTTCACAAGATAGAATTAGTGAGAAACAATTTTTGGAAGCTCATAATTATCCAATCGCACCATTTAAATTAATACAAAGTTTTGATGATTTAGAAAATGCCATTAAAATAACTGGGTACCCATCAATTTTAAAAACGATTCGTGGCGGATATGATGGTAAAGGACAAGTTATTTTAAAGACAAGTGCTGATTTGATTGAAGCGGGAAAATTGATTCAAAATAGAACATGCGTGTTAGAAGGCTTTGTTCAGTTTGATCGTGAAGTTTCCGTTATCATTGCTAGAAATGAATTAGGCCAACAAAGTATTTTTCCGATTATCGAAAATCAACATCGTCATAATATTTTACATGAGAGTTCTTGTCCGAGTCGTTTATCGATTGAGACAAGAAAAGAAGTTGAAATTATTGCAAGTCAAATTGCTGATGATTGTTTGTCTGTTGGAACAATGGGGATTGAATTTTTTGTTTCAGATTCAGGTGGCGTTTATGTTAATGAAATTGCACCTAGACCACATAATTCCGGACATTTAACAATTGAGGCCTGTTCCTTATCACAATTTGAAGCGCATATTAGAGGAATTTGTAATTTACCAATGTTAAAACCACAGTTGTTAAGTCATGCTATTATGATTAATATTTTGGGACAACATGTCCAGTCAGTATTAAATGAAATTCAAAATGAAGGTCAATGGCGGTTTCATTTTTATGGTAAAAATGAAGCAAAACAAGATCGTAAGATGGGTCATGTAACGATATTAACCGATAATATTGAGCAAGCTAAAATTGATGTATATCAAACGAAAATTTGGGATTAAGAGAGGAAGATAAAAATGATTGATCGTTATACAAATGCTGAGATGGGTGCCATATGGTCAGATGAAAATAAATATAAAGCTTGGTTAGAAGTTGAAACATTAGCTAGTGAGGCTTGGGTTGAACTAGGCCATGTTCCAGCAGAAGACGCTGAAAAAATTCGTAAAAATGCTAGTTTTGATATTGATCGTATTTTAGAAATTGAACAAGAAACAAAGCATGATGTCGTTGCCTTTACAAGAGCTGTCTCAGAATCTCTAGGGGAAGAACGTAAGTGGGTTCATTATGGATTAACTTCTACAGATGTAGTTGATACAGCGTATGGATCTATTTTAAAACAGGCTAATGAAATTTTGCGTAAGGATATTGAAGAATTTATGGCTGTTTTAGCTGATAAAGCAGTTGAATATAAAGATACTGTTATGATGGGTAGAACACACGGTGTACATGCTGAACCAACAACATTTGGATTGAAAATTGCATTGTGGTATTCTGAAATGAAACGTCATCAAATTCGTTTTAATGATGCAGCATTAGATGTTGAAGCTGGAAAAATTAGTGGTGCTGTAGGAACATTTGCCAATATCCCAATGTTTGTGGAAACTTATGTTTGTGAGCATCTTGGAATTAGACCTCAAGAAATATCGACACAAGTCTTACCACGAGATTTACATGCTAATTATGTTTCTGAGATGGCTCTTCTTGCAACATCGATTGAAAAAATGGCAACAGAAATTCGTGGATTACAAAAAAGTGAGACACGAGAAGTTGAAGAATATTTCGCTAAAGGCCAAAAAGGTTCATCAGCTATGCCACATAAACGTAATCCAATTGGTTCAGAAAATATTACAGGGTTAGCGCGTGTCATTCGAGGACATATGGTCACTGCCTTCGAAGATGTTACATTATGGCATGAACGAGATATTTCACATAGCTCTGCAGAACGTATTATATTACCCGATACAACTATTTTATTAGATTACATGCTACGTCGCTTTACAAAAATAGTTAAAGAATTAACAGTATTTCCGGAAAATATGAAAAAAAATATGGACCGTACTTTTGGTCTTATTTACAGCCAAAGAGTTTTACTTAAATTAATTGATAGTGGCATGTCTAGAGAGGCTGCATATGATTTAATTCAACCTAAGACGGCAATCTCTTGGGATCAACAAATACAGTTCCGTCCCTTATTAGAAGCAGATGAACAAATAATGTCTGCATTAACTCAAGCAGACTTAGATGATGCTTTTGATTATCATTATCATATTAGAAATGTTGATGCTATTTTCGAACGAATTGGTCTCATTTAAAGAAATATGTAAACCATAAAGTTATTTTAATAGCTTTATGGTTTTTTGTTTGCCATAATACGAACTTTAAATTAAAAAAATATAAAAATAATCGTATTTTACCTTGATAAATTATATAGTAATTGTTAAACTATATTTGTAAAGAACGAACTATTTAGTTAAAAAGTATATTTTTATATGTTTTTATTCTTAAGGGGGCTATTCGCTTGGATCAATTGATTTACGAAGGAAAAGCTAAAGATGTTTATCAAACTAATGATGAAGAAGTATTAAGAATGGTATACAAAAACCAAGCTACCGCACTTAATGGTAAACGGAAAGAAGAAATATTAGGTAAGGGATTATTAAGCCATCAAATATCTGATATTATTTTTTCTTATTTAATGGCAAACGGTATTAAAACACATTTCATTGAAGATGTTTCTAAAACCGAACAATTAGTTAAAAAAGTTGAAATAATTCCAATTGAAGTTGTTTTACGAAATACTATTGCAGGTAGTTTTGCTCGTAAATTTGATCAAGTTGAAGGAACTAAATTAACAGTTCCTGTTATTGAATACTATTATAAGAATGATGCTCTAGACGATCCTGGAATAAATGAGTCACAAATTTTTGCGTTAAATTTTGCGACTAAAATAGAAATGGACGAAATAAAGAAACAAGTCCTTCATATTAATCAGCTACTGTATAAATTATTTAAAGACATCAATATTGATTTAATTGATTTTAAACTTGAATTCGGTCGGTATCATGGGGAACTTATTTTGGCAGATGAATTTTCACCTGATAATGCACGTTTATGGGATTCGAAGACACATAAATCATTAGATAAGGATATTTTCAGAAAAAACCAAGGTAGCATTATTCCAGTATATCAAGATGTTTTAAACCGACTAAAAAATCGAAATGAGGTCAAATAATGTATAGTGTAAAAGTTTACGTTACATATAAAGAATCAGTTTTAGATCCGCAAGGTCAAGCTGTTAATGAAGCGATTAACCGATTAGGATTCTCAGGTGTTAGTGACGTTCGAGTTGGTAAATATTTTGTGTTAAAGGTTGAAGCAACTGAATTAGAGATAGACCAAAAAATTGATGCGATTTGTGATAAATTATTAGCTAATCCAAATATGGAGCAATATCGTTACGAACTTGAAAAAGTGGAGGCTTAATCATGAAATTTGCAGTTGTTGTATTTCCTGGTTCAAATTGTGATTATGATTTACTTCACGCTATTCGGGATGGTTTACATGAACAAGCTGAGTTTGTGTCGTATACAGAGGAATCTCTTGATGGTTTTGATGGTGTATTACTTCCAGGTGGATTTTCATACGGCGATTACTTAAGAAGTGGGGCAATTGCCAGTTTATCACCCATTATGAATGAAGTGAGACGTTTTGCGGATGAAGGTAAACTAGTGTTTGGAACCTGTAATGGATTTCAAATGTTAACGGAAATGCAACTACTTCCAGGTGCATTAATTCAAAATAAAAATATTAAATTTATTTGTAAGCCAGTTACTTTGGAAATTGTTAATAATCAAACGCGTTTTACAACTGATTATAAAACGCAAACGACAATTGAATTACCAATTGCTCATGGCGAGGGTAATTATTATTGTGATGATGAAACATTAGCTTCTCTTAAGAAAAATAATCAAATTATTTTTAGATATCAAGATAACCCAAATGGAAGTATTGATAATATTGCTGGAATTATTAATGAGCGTGGAAATGTACTTGGTATGATGCCGCATCCAGAACGTGCTATTGAAGCATTGCTCGGTTCAACGGACGGCCTAAATTTATTTAAATCGATGTTAACGACATACACAGAGGGAGTGGGTTAATTTGGTTACAAAACAAGAACCGACGGCACAAATAATTGAAGATACCAAATTATATCAAAATTGGGGATTAACTGATTCAGAATATAAGTTAATTAAAGATGATATTTTAAGTCGTCAACCTAACTATACTGAAACTGGTTTATTTTCAGTAATGTGGAGTGAGCATTGTTCTTACAAAAATTCCCGCCCCGTTTTAAAACATTTTCCAAATTCTGGGCCGCAAGTTTTACAAGGACCTGGAGAAGGTGCTGGTGTTATTGATATTGGTGATGGTAAAGCAGTTGTATTTAAAGCTGAAAGCCATAATCATCCCTCAGCTGTTGAACCCTATGAAGGTGCCGCAACAGGTGTCGGCGGTATTATCAGAGATATTTTTTCAATGGGGGCAACACCTATTGCACTTCTTGACAGTTTACGTTTCGGTGAACTAGATAATGAGCACACTAAGTATCTTGTTTCAGAAATTGTAGCTGGTATCGGAGGATACGGTAACTGTATTGGTATTCCAACTGTTGGTGGAGAAATAGGATTTGATCCTTGTTATGAGGGTAACCCACTAGTAAATGCAATGTGTGTTGGACTGATTGATCATAAAAATATTCAAAAAGGCCAGGCAAAAGGTGATGGAAATCTAGTTATTTATGTTGGTGCTAAAACGGGTCGTGATGGTATTCATGGGGCAACGTTTGCTTCTGATGAATTTGCTGATGATAAAGAAACACAGCGTTCAGCTGTTCAAGTTGGTGATCCATTCATGGAAAAATTATTAATGGATGCTTGTCTCGAACTTATTCTAGATCATCCAGACTGGTTAGTTGGTATTCAAGATATGGGAGCTGCTGGATTAGTTTCGTCAACTGCTGAAATGGCCTCGAAAGCTAAATCAGGGATGGTACTTGATTTAGATAACGTTCCACAACGTGAAACTAATATGTCTGCTTACGAAATGATGTTATCTGAATCTCAAGAACGGATGGTTCTTTGTATTAAACCTGAATTTGAAACTAAAGTTATCAATTTATTTAAAAAATATGATTTAGAAGCCGTTAATATCGGGTATGTAACAGAAAATACGGATTATGTTTTAATACATGAGGGAAAAATTGTTGCTAATATTCCCGTTGATTCTTTAGCAAGTGATGCACCAGTCTATCATAAGGAACAAAAAGAACCTGCAAGAATCAGCAAATTTAAAGCGCAGTCTGATTTTATACCTGAAATAGAAAATACGAAGCAAACTTGGTTAGATTTGTTACAACAACCAACAATCGCATCCAAAAAATCATTGTACGAAACGTACGATTCTCAAGTTAAAGTCAATACAGTGGTTAGACCTGGTAGTGATGCAGGTGTTATTCGAATTAGAGAAACTAATAAGGCACTCGCAATGACAACAGATTGTAATGCGCGTTATATTTACTTGAATCCTAAGGTTGGTGGTCAAATTGCTGTTTCTGAAGCAGCGCGTAACATAGTTGCATCTGGTGGACAACCACTCGCTATTACAGATTGCTTAAATTATGGACGTCCTGAAAATCCAGAAATTTTTTGGGAATTTGATCAAAGTGCTATCGGTATTTCTGAAGCATGTGACTTATTTAATACACCTGTTATTTCTGGTAATGTCTCTTTATATAATGAATTTAATGAACAAGCCATTTATCCAACGCCAATGATTGGAATGGTTGGTTTAATTAAAGATGTTAAAAATATAACAACGCAAGATTTTAAACATGCTAATGATTTAATTTATTTAGTGGGTACAACTTATAATGATTTTAATGGTTCAGAAATTCAGAAAATGACTACTAACGAGATTTCCGGAGATATTAAACATTTTGATTTAAAGACTGAACAAAGTAACCAAGCGTTTGTTTTAGAAGCTATCGAATCTGGTTTAGTCGAAAGTGCACATGATTTATCTGAAGGTGGTCTAGCCGTTGCTTTAAGTGAATCCGTATTTAAAAACGATTTAGGTATTGATATTAATGTAAATATGACAGATGCACAACTTTTCTCAGAATCACAATCGCGATTCATTTTATCGATTAAATCAGAAAATAAGACAGATTTTGAAAATTTAATGAATCAAACTGCTGAAAAAATTGGCTGTGTTACAGCAGACCAATTAATTAACGTGACGACAAAAGGGAGTAAGATAACTCTTACAACTTCTGAAGCCAAACAAGTTTGGGAGGATGCAATTCCGTGCCTAATGAAATAAGAAGTTTAAATGAAGAATGTGGTGTTTTTGGTGTTTGGGGAAATGAAGATGCAAATCAGATTACCTATTTTGGTCTGCATAGTTTACAACATCGCGGCCAAGAAGGTGCAGGAATTGTATCAAATGATGAAGGTAAACTAATTGGTTATAGAGGATTAGGATTACTATCAGATGTTTTTAGAAATCCTGAAAAAATAAAAAAATTAACCGGTAATGCAGCTATTGGACATGTACGTTATGCAACGGCCGGTAGTAACGGAATTGATAACATTCAGCCATTTTTATTTGATTTTTACGATACACAGTTTGCCTTAGCCCATAATGGTAATTTAACTAATGCGGTAACGCTTAGAAATGAGTTAGAGCAAGATGGGGCTATTTTCAAATCAAGTTCGGATTCAGAGGTTTTGATGCACTTAATTCGTCGTTCATCACAAGACACTTTGCATGAACAGGTTAAAGACGCATTAAATCAAGTACATGGTGGGTTTGCTTACTTATTAATGACGTCAAACTACATGATTGCGGCACTTGATCCAAATGGATTTAGACCACTATCTATTGGTCAAATGGTAAATGGTGCTTACGTCGTTGCAAGTGAAACCTGTGCTTTAGATTCTGTTGGGGCAGAATTCGTTCGCGATGTGAACCCTGGTGAAATCGTCACTATTACTGACGAAGGGCTATCAATTGACGTTTATACAACTGAAACTAAAATGTCAATTTGTTCAATGGAATATATTTATTTTGCAAGACCGGATTCGGATATTTGTGGGATTAATGTCCATTCTGCTCGTAAAAGAATGGGTCGCAAACTAGCACGAGAAACGGGTATTGATGCAGATATGGTTATTGGTGTACCAAATTCCTCATTGTCTGCAGCTAGTGGTTATGCAGAAGAAAGTGGCATTCCTTATGAAATGGGATTAGTTAAAAATCAATATATTGGCCGGACCTTTATTCAACCCACCCAAAGACTTAGAGAACAAGGGGTGCGAATGAAATTATCAGCTGTTAAAAGCGTGGTTAAGGGTAAAAAGATTATTTTAGTCGATGATTCAATTGTTCGGGGGACAACGAGTAAACACATTGTTAGATTGTTAAAAGAAGCTGGAGCTGCTGAAGTTCATTTGCGAATTGCGTCACCACCTCTTAAATACCCTTGTTTTTATGGGATTGATATTCAAAAGCAATCTGAATTAATTGCCGCAAATAAATCAATTGAAGAAATGAAGGCTATTATTGGGGCAGACTCATTAGCATTTCTAAGTGAAGCTGGATTAATTGCTTCAATTGGTTTGAATTTAGATGCCCCATATTCAGGACTATGTATGGCTTACTTTAATGGTGATTATCCAACGCCATTATATGATTACGAGGATGAGTATTTAGCAAACTTAACGACAGAAAAGTGAGGACTTCAAAATGGTAAATGCTTATCAAAAATCGGGTGTTGATGTGAATGCAGGGTATGACGTCGTTAATCGAATTAATAAACAAATGTCACTGGTAAATGAAACAAGTTCAGTTGGTGGATTTGGAGGACTCTTTGATCTCAGTCGATTAGGTATTATAGAGCCACTTATGGTTTCAGGTACTGATGGCGTTGGCACCAAATTGATGGTTGCCTTTGAAACAAATCGACATGACACAATTGGGATTGATTGTGTGGCTATGTGTGTTAATGACATTGTTGCTCAGGGTGCAACGCCTCTATACTTTTTGGACTACTTAGCGACTGGCAAAACTGAACCTCAAAAAATTGAAAGTATTATTTCTGGGGTAATTAAAGGATGTCAAACAGCACATATGAATCTTATTGGTGGTGAAACAGCTGAAATGCCAGGGATGTATCAAAAAACACATTATGATATGGCCGGATTTGCGGTTGGTGTTGTTGAAAAAAGTCAATTAATAGATGGTCATTCAATTCAAGAAAATGACATTTTAATTGGAATTTCGTCAACCGGTATTCATTCAAATGGATTCTCACTTGTTAGAAAGATATTTCTTGAAGACATGGCTTTTAATTTAGATGAAGCTTTACCAGAAATACCTAATGAATCACTTGCTGAAATATTAATGACACCAACAAAAATTTATGTAGATGATCTGATTCCTTTATTTCAAGATAATTTGATTAAAGGCGCAGCACATATTACAGGTGGTGGCTTTATTGAAAATATACCAAGAATGTTACCAGAAGGGCTAAAAGCAACAATTAATCTAGGATTATGGCCAGTACTACCAATTTTTGATGCCATCTCTAGATACGGTGAGATACCCCATTCAGAGATGTATGAAATTTTTAATATGGGTATTGGAATGGTTTTGGCTGTTGATAAAGCTAACGTTGAACAGGTGCTGACACAATTAAATAAAGAAACTGTACACGCTTATGAAATAGGCAGTATAGAAATTAAAAATACTGATCAAACGGTCGAATTGGTAGGTAAATAAAATGGTCAAAGTAGCAATTTTTGCATCAGGGACCGGTTCTAATTTTGAATTTATTGCAGATAATCAGGCATTAAAAGATGCAGGATTAGAAATTGAAGTTTTAGTTTGTGATCGACCAAAAGCGGCTGTCATTAAAAAGGCAGCACGTAGAGGAATTCCAACCTTTATTATTCAACCTAAAGACTTTGAAAATCGTAGTCATTATGAACAAGTGATTGTTAATGAATTAGCTAAGTATCAAATCGACACCATTTTATTGGCGGGTTATATGCGTGTGATTACAAGTACATTATTGAGTAAGTATCCGATGGAAATTATTAATATTCATCCCGCAATGTTACCCCTTTTTCCAGGTATTCATGGAATTGAGGATGCGTATAAGGCAGGTGTTAGTGTAACTGGTGTGACGATACACTACATTGACGAAGGTGTTGATACGGGGCCAATTATAGCGCAACAAAGTATTCCTATTTTACCAAATGAAACACTTGAACAATTGGAAAGTAAGATTCATGATGTTGAACACCAACTATATCCAAAGGTGATTCTAAATTTATTAAACAATAAAAAGGGAGATTAATAAGATGAAAAGAGCTTTGATAAGTGTATCTGATAAAACTGGTGTTGCAGACTTCGCTCAGGGATTAATCAAACGTGGATTTGAAATTATTTCAACTGGTGGTACGTTTAATATTTTAAAGGATGCCGATATCGCTGTAATTAGAATTGAAGATGTGACTCACTTTCCAGAAATGCTTGATGGACGAGTTAAAACATTACACCCAATGATTCATGGTGGGTTATTAGCAAGGCGTGACAATCCAGCTCATATGGCTAAATTAGAAGAAGAACATATTGCCTTAATCGATTTAGTTTGTGTAAACTTATATCCCTTTAAAGAAACGATTGAAAAACCTGGTATTACTGAGTCAGAAGCTATTGAGCAAATCGATATTGGTGGGCCTTCAATGTTGCGTTCTGCTGCCAAAAATTTTGAATCTGTTTATGTTGTTGTCGATAAAGCTGATTATCCGTCTGTTTTAGATAAACTCGATGATGATAAAATGGATAATCAGTTTCGTCGACAATTAGCAGCTAAAGCGTTTAGACACACGGCTGCATATGATACTTTAATATCATCTTATTTAACAAAAGAATTAGAAATTGAATTTCCTGAAAAATTGTCATTAACATATGATTTCAAACAAGGAATGCGTTATGGTGAAAATGCACATCAAAAAGCGGCTTTCTATCAATCAGCTTTACCAAATGCTTTTTCGATTGCTGCCGCTAAACAATTACATGGTAAAGAGTTATCGTATAACAATATTAAAGATGCCGACGCTGCTTTAAAAGTTGTCTCAGAATTTAAGCAACCTGCTGTCGTTGCGATGAAACATATGAATCCTTGTGGGGTTGGTACTGGAGAAACGATTAATGCTGCATGGAAAAAAGCATTTGATGCTGATAAAACGTCAATTTTCGGAGGCATTATTGCCTTAAATCGTGAAGTTGATTTAGAAACAGCAACTGAATTACATCATTTATTCCTTGAAATTATTATCGCACCAAACTTCACAGATGCTGCATATGATATTTTAGCTAAGAAGAAAAATCTTCGTGTTATGACAATTGATTTCAGTCAAAAGGACCAAGCTGATAAATATGAATATGTCTCAGTGATGGGTGGCTTACTTGTTCAAGAACGTGATCAAGTCATTGACCAAATGGAAGAATTAAAAACGGTAACTGAAAAATTACCAACAAGTGATGAAAAAGAAGCAATATTATTCGCTCAAAGAATTGTGAAGCATGTTAAGAGTAATGCGATTGTAATTGCAACTAAGGATCAAACACTTGGAATTGGTGCGGGTCAAATGAACCGTGTCGGATCGGTTAAAATTGCGTTAGAGCAAGCACTAGAACATGGGATGGTAGAACCATTTGTCTTAGCTTCAGATGCTTACTTCCCAATGGATGATAGTGTTGAATATGCTGCTGATCATGGTATTACGGCAATTATTCAACCGGGAGGGTCAATTAAAGACCAAGAGTCAATTGATATGGCTAATCGCAAAAATATTGCTATGGTATTTAGTGGCCGTCGTCATTTCAAACATTAAATTGTTAAAATGAGTCTATCTTTTTAACCTATGAAAGGATTATTTTAAATAATGAAAATTTTAGTTATTGGTTCTGGCGGACGTGAACATGCCATCGCACGTAAATTTATTGAAAGTGATACTGTCTCAGATGTTTACTGTTTACCCGGAAACCCTGGGATGAATAACAACGGGATTAAATCTGTGGGTATTGATATCACTAATTGGATTGGCATGACAACCTTTGTCCGTGAAAATGACATTGATTGGACTTTTGTTGGACCAGAAATTCCACTGATAGATGGCATAACTGATTTTTTTCGTGAAGAAAACCTAGTTATATATGGGCCTTCAAAAGCCGCTGCCCAGTTAGAGGGGTCAAAGGAATTTGCGAAACAAGTTATGGCGTCAGCCAATATCCCGACAGCTAACTATCAGACATTTACCGATTACCAGACTGCATTAGATTATATGACGCACCAATCATTCCCAATAGTTATTAAAGCAAATGGATTAGCTGGTGGTAAGGGCGTTATTATTGCTCAAGATCTATCAGAAGCAACTGATGCTTTGCGTTCATTTTTAGTCCAACAACAATTTAATACAACAGAAGTATTAATTGAAGAGTACCTTGAGGGTGAAGAATTTTCATTGATGGCATTTATTGATCGAGATAAAGTTTATCCGATGCCAATTTCTCAAGACCATAAACGGGCATTTGAGGGAGATAATGGTCCTAATACCGGCGGAATGGGCGCATATTGTCCAGTTCCACAAATTTCAGAAGATGTTGTTACGGAATCAATTGAAAAAATTGTTCAGCCAACAGCGGATGAAATGATGAAACGTGGTATTCCATTCACAGGTATTTTATATGTGGGAGTAATTTTAACTAAAGACGGTCCAAAAGTAATTGAATACAATGTTCGGTTTGGCGACCCCGAAACTGAAGTCGTATTACCAAGATTAAAAACGGATTTTGCATTAGTTATTTCAAAATTATTGCAGCATGAAAGTCCATCTTTACAATGGGAAACAGAGGGAATCACTCTAGGTGTCGTTATTGCCGCTGATGGGTATCCAGAAAATCCTGAAAAAAATATTACATTACCCAATTTAAGTGACTTTAAGTCACTTTCCAACAGAATTGATTTTGCAGGTGTAAAATTAGTTGATAAGAAATTAGTTAGTGCAGGTGGACGCATTTATATTATGCATGAATCAGGCGTAGACATGGCAGATGCACAACAGAAACTTTATCAGTTAATTGCTGATTTTGAAGCACACAAAACATTTTACAGAATGGATATTGGTTATAGGGCGAATCTAAAATAAAAAAACGTTCATGTTTACTTATAGTACAAGTAAGCATGAACGTTTTATGAGTTTATGACAGATTAATTAGTGACAATTGAAACATTTGCGGCCTGTAAACCACGGCTACCTTCTTTAATTTCAAATGTTACATTTTGACCAGTTCCAAGTACTTTAAATGCGTCAGATTGTATAGCGGTATAATGGACAAATATCTCTTTTTCATCACCATAAGCAATGAATCCATAACCTTTTTGTGCGCTAAACCATTCAACAATGCCAGATTCCATATCAAACGCCTCCCAAAATTGGTCGTAAAGTTTAAGTACTTCTACAGTATAGGTAACTTTAACCAGTAGTGCAACTAATGACAATCGCAGTTTTCTCAGTTATACTTAAAAGAACTTAATATGAAGGGATGATCAATTTGAACGATATAGAAATTGCACAAAAAAACGTGATGAAACCAATCGAAGAAGTAGCTAACGAGATTGGTTTGAAAAAAACTGATATTGAACCATATGGTAATTTTAAGGCAAAAATAAACTTACCTTTAGATTTACCTAAAAATAAAAATTCTAAGTTAATTCTCGTTACAGCAATTAGTCCCACTCCAGCTGGAGAAGGTAAATCAACCGTAACAGTTGGTTTAGGGGATGCTATGCATCGTTTGAATGAGAAAGTTATGATTGCTCTCAGAGAACCTTCTTTAGGTCCTGTTATGGGGATGAAGGGTGGCGCAACTGGTGGTGGTTATTCTCAAGTTGTCCCAATGGAAGATATTAATTTACACTTTACAGGTGATATGCATGCTTTAACAACTGCAAATAATACACTTGCTGCTTTGATTGATAATCATATTCAGCAAGGTAACGATTTAAAAATTGATCAAAGACGTATCATTTGGAAACGAGTACTTGATATTAACGATCGTGCATTACGCCATGTTGTAGTAGGCCTTGGTGGCCCAATGCAAGGGATACCTAGAGAAGATGGATTTGATATTACAGTTGCCAGTGAATTAATGGCTATTTTGTGTTTGTCAAAAGATATTAAAGATCTAAAATCAAGAATCAGTGATATTGTTGTAGCATACAATATAGATAAAAAACCAATTACAGTTGCTGATTTAGGTGTAACTGGTGCAATTAGTTTGTTATTAAAAGATGCAATTAAACCTAATTTAGTTCAGACTTTAGAGCATACACCTGCCATTATTCACGGCGGACCTTTTGCTAATATCGCACATGGCTGTAATAGTGTTCTTGCAACACAAACTGCCTTACAATTGGGCGACTATGCAATTACGGAAGCGGGATTTGGGGCTGACTTAGGTGCTGAAAAATTTCTTGATATCAAAACACCAATCTTAGGTAAGACACCTGATACAATTGTTCTTGTTGCTACAATCCGCGCTTTGAAAATGCATGGCGGAGTTGCTAAAACTGAATTGAATACTGAAAATGTTGCTGCTTTAAAAGCAGGATTTGTTAATTTAAAGAAGCATGTTGAAAGTATGCAGCGTTATGGCATTCCAGTTGTTGTTGCTATTAACAAGTTTACTGCTGATACAGATCTTGAAGTCCAAACTTTGATTGAACTTACCTCTGAAATTGGTGTTTCCGCTATACCTGCAGATGTTTGGGGACAAGGTGGTGCCGGTGCTCTTGATTTAGCAAAAAAGGTGATTGAAACAACGAATGAGATTCATGAATTTAAAGCATTGTACGAGGCTGATGATTCTGCTGAAACTAAAATTGAAAAAATTGTTAAAACGATTTATGGTGGCGCTAAAGTTGAATATGCACCTAAAGCAAAACAGCAATTACGTCAGTTTAAAGAATTGGGATGGGATAAATTACCTATTTGTATGGCAAAAACACAGTATTCATTGTCAGATAATGCTAAACTGTTAGGAGCACCTACGGAATTTACAATTCATATACGTGAATTTAATCCTAAATTAGGATCGCGTTTCTTAGTTGCACTAACTGGAAATGTCCTAACGATGCCTGGATTACCTAAAGATCCAGCTGCAAATCATATGGATATTGACGATAATGGCCTAATTTCAGGGTTATATTAATTAAGAATTAAGAGGATTTAATATGATTTTATATGCATTATTAGCAATAATTATTTTAGTTGTAGATCAAGTAGTGAAATACGTGGTTTCAGCTAATATTGCGTTGAACACGAGTCAAACAGTTATACCTAATTTTTTATCGATTGCTAATATTAGAAACGATGGTGCAGCTTGGAGTTTACTGGCTGGAAAACAATGGTTCTTTTTTATTGTTTCTGTTTTAGCATTAGGATTAATGATTTATTACTTTTATAAATATAGAACAAACATGGGCTATAAGTTCAGCATTACATTGATGATTGCTGGAACATTAGGCAACTTTATTGATCGATTGAGATTTGGTTATGTTGTTGATATGTTTCAAACAGATTTTGTTAACTTTCCAATTTTTAACGTGGCGGATACTGCGTTAACAGTTGGCGTTATCATTTTATTAATAATTGTTTTAAAGGAAGACGATAAATGACAGAATTAGTAATTCAAGATGAGACAGGACGTCTCGATAAGGTTATTGCGAAGTTAATGCCTGAAATATCTAGATCAAAAGTACAACGCTGGATTGAAAGTGGCGATATTTTAGTTAATGGTAAAACAGAAAAGACTAAATATGCCGTCCAACCAGGAGATAAAATTAATTTAGTAGAACCTGAACCAGTTGAGTTAGATTTAATACCACAAGATATCCCATTAGACATTGTTTATGAAGATGATGATGTTATTGTTGTGAATAAACCGCAAGGTATGGTTGTTCATCCATCACCGGGGCATGCAGATGGTACATTAGTTAATGCATTATTATTCCATAGTCCTTTATCAACAATTAATGGTGCCTTTAGACCAGGAATTGTTCATCGAATTGATAAGGATACTTCTGGACTTTTAATGGTTGCTAAAAATGATAAAGCACATCAATCATTAGCTGCTCAATTGAAAGCAAAAACGAATATTCGTGAATATATTGCTTTAGTACACCAACCGATTAAAGAAGAATCAGGAATTATTAAAGCACCACTCGGTCGTTCACCAAAAGATCGTATGAAGCAAGCGGTTGTTAAAGATGGACGTCCAGCAGTGACACATTTTAAAGTGGAAAAAAATTATGAAAACTACTCACTTATTAAGTGTCAGTTAGAAACAGGTCGTACACATCAAATTCGTGTTCACATGCAATATATTGGGCACCCAGTTGTAGGTGATCCCTTATATGGGTCACGTAAAACAATTAAAGGGCATGGTCAATTTTTACATGCAGCTAAGCTTGGATTTAAGCATCCAACAACGGGTAAAGAGCTTATTTTTGAAGTACCAATCCCACCTATTTTTAAAAGTACGCTGGATTATCTTGACAAAACAAACGCTATCAGGTAACATGAAAATCAATAAAGTTCCTTTAAAATAGTCCTGTGAGACTAAAAGGTAATGTGCGAATAGATTTCTTTTCTAGAAGTCTGCCTCTTAGTCTAAGTATTTTTAGATTAGGGGGCTTTTTTATTGGAAAAAAGGAGGAATACTAGATGGCAAAAGAAGTAGTAGATTCGTTAGGTATGAAACGTGCTTTAACCAGAATGACATACGAAATTATTGAAAAGAATAAAGGTATTGATAATCTGGTACTGATTGGAATCAAAACAAGAGGCATCTATTTAGCAAGACGAATTGCGGATCGCTTAAAACAACTTGAAGGTGCTGATGTTTCAGTGGGTTCACTAGATATTGCACTTTATCGTGATGACCGACATGATGCAAGTTTAGGTAATGAACCAACTGTTAATACGCAAGGTGAACAAATTGATTTTGATATTACAGGTAAGCAAGTTATATTAATTGATGATGTTTTATATACTGGACGTACAATTAGAGCTGCACTTGATGCTTTAATGGATCAAGGAAGACCTCAAACTATTAATTTAGCCGTTCTTGTTGATCGAGGCCATAGAGAATTACCAATAAGAGCTGATTATGTTGGGAAAAATATTCCTACCTCGTCAGATGAACAAGTATCAGTTTCAGTAGAAGAAATTGATGGCAAAGACTCAATTGAAATTGAAAGAATTAAATAATAAATCGTTAAGATGTTCCAGAGAGAGCAAACGATTTAGAAATCTATTAGGGAATAACGTAGGCCCAAACTAGATTTCAACTTCGAACGCATCTCTCTATAGAGGTGCGTTTTTTATATAGAAAGGAAATGAGAAAATGAAAGAAAAGTTTAGAAATGATGATGCTGTACTTGATATCCATGATAGACCATCATTTGGGCAATGGATGGGATTATCAATTCAACATTTGTTCACGATGTTTGGAGCAACAGTTTTAGTACCTATTCTAGTCGGTTTGAACCCAAGTATTGCTTTATTTAGTTCAGGTGTAGGTACTTTGGTTTATATCGGAATTACAAATGGTAAAATTCCAGCTTACCTTGGTTCAAGTTTTGCTTTTATTGCGGTTATGCAAATGTTAATGAAAACATCCGGTTATCCGGCGGTTGCTCAAGGAACGATTGCAGCTGGATTAGTTTATCTGATTGTTTCAATTATTATCGGAAAAGTTGGTTCAGGTTGGCTTGATCGTATTTTACCACCAGTTGTCGTGGGGCCAGTTGTCATGGTCATCGGATTATCTATGGCAACAACAGCAGCAAGTAACGCGATGTTAAAATCGGGTACTTATGATATTAAATATGTTTGGGTCGCAATCTTCACCCTGGCCATTACAATATTTTTCAATATGTATCTTAAAGGATTCATTAGTTTAATTCCCATTTTATTAGGAATTGTCTGTGGCTACATTATGGCCGTCTTATGTGGAATCGTTGATTTTTCTACGGTAGAAAAGGCAAATTGGCTTACATTACCTGCATTCGATGTTGCATTTATAAATTACCAACCTAAAATTTATTGGAGCGCCATTATTGGTATGGCACCAATCGCATTTGTCACAATGACTGAGCATATGGGTCATATAATGGTTTTAAATAAATTAACGAAAAGAAACTTTTTCAAGGATCCTGGACTAAATAGAACCCTTTTCGGTGATGGTGTATCATCAATTATTGCTGGATTTGTTGGAGGTCCTCCAACAACTTCGTACGGTGAAAATATTGGTGTTTTAGCCATGACTAAGGTTCATAGTATTTGGGTGATTGGTGGCGCCGCATTCTTCGCCATTGTCTTTAGTTTCGTTGGAAAAATTAGTGCTTTGATTCAAAGTATTCCAGGACCAGTTATTGGTGGTATTAGTTTTCTACTCTTTGGTGTTATTGCTTCAAGTGGGTTAAGAATCTTAATCGATAATCAAATTGATTATGATAAAAAGCATAATCTGATGATTACTGCCAGTATCCTAGTGTTAGGAATTGGTGGCATGTACTTAAAAGTAGGCGATTTACAATTAACAAGTATTGCACTTGCAACAGTAGTAGGTATTGCACTAAACCTTATTTTACCTAAAGAAGCTAAAAGCGAAAAATAATAGGAGATGATATTTTGTTAGATAAAAAGACAAATTTAGTTCAGTTACAACATTTAGTATCAATCGAGGATCTATCTACAGAAGAAGTTGAAGCATTAATTGAAAGAGCTGAAAAGTTTAAACGAAATCCGTCATTATTTAACTTAAAACATCCTATCTTTACAACAAATTTATTTTTTGAAAATAGTACCAGAACACATAGTAGCTTTGAAGTAGCTGAGCAACGTATGAAATTAAACATTGTCTCATTTAATCCAAGTATTAGTGCACTCAGTAAAGGTGAAACTTTATACGATACTGTTTTAACAATGGGTGCTATTGGGACTCAAATCGCAGTTATCCGCCATCCTGAGAATGAATATTATCAACAATTAATTGGTGATAATGATTTGGGAGTTGGTATTATCAATGGTGGAGATGGGAGTGGACAACATCCTTCACAATGTTTACTCGATATGATGACGATTAAAGAAGAGTTTGGGACATTTAAAGACTTAAAAGTTGCAATTGTAGGAGATTTAACTAATTCGAGAGTTGCTAAAAGTAATATGCAATTATTAAAAAAATTAGGTGCTTCATTATACTTTTCAGGTCCAAAGGAATGGTTTTCTGAAGAATTTGAAGCATACGGTCAGTATTTAGAAATGGACGAATTAGTTGGTGAAGTTGATGTTATGATGATGCTACGTGTCCAACATGAGCGTCATACGGATGATAGTAAATTTTCGAAAAAGAATTATCATGAAAAATTTGGATTAAGTATTGAACGCGGTAAAAAATTAAAAAAACAAACAATTATTATGCATCCGGGTCCGATTAATAGAGATGTAGAATTAGCCAGTGAATTAGTTGAATGTGAACAATCACGATTTGTAAAACAAATGACGAATGGGGTATTTGTTAGAATGGCCATTTTAGAAGCTGTCATTAACGGACGTCATTTAATGGAGGCTAATAGAGCATGAAGAAATTAATTAAAAACGGAACCGTTTTTTTGAATCATAGTTTTAGCCAACAAGATATCTTGATTGAAGACGACAAAATTAAAGCAATTGGCACTAATTTAGCTGATGAACTGTTAAATGTTGATTTAGTTATTGATGCAGAACATTTAATTGTTGTACCCGGGTTAATTGACGTTCATGTCCATTACAGGGAACCTGGATTTGAATACAAAGAGACGATTAAGACAGGAAGTCAGGCCGCTGCCCGAGGTGGTTTTACCACAGTAGGAGCCATGCCTAATTTAGATCCTGTTCCTGATACGTTAGAACATTTTGCTGAAATAAAGCGACGTAATCAAAAAGACGGACAAGTACATATTTCCCAATATGCTGCAATTACCAAAGGTAGAACTTCTGAAGAATTAGTAAATTTTGGAGAATTAAAAAAAGCCGGGGCATTCGCCTTTACAAATGATGGCTCAGGTATTCAGACAGCTGGAACAATGTATCTTGCAATGAAAGAAGCAGTAAAGGTTAATTTACCACTTGTCTCTCATGTTGAAGATAACTCATTATTATTTGGTGGCGTCATGAACGAAGGTGTTCGTGCAAAAAATCTAGGGCTACCTGGTATTATGGGGGTTGTAGAATCATCACAATTAGCCCGAGATTTAATGCTTGCACAAAAAACGGGTGTTCACTATCATATGTGTCACGTTTCTACAAAAGAAAGTGTGGAATTAATTCGACTTGCTAAGAGTCATGGAATTAATGTTTCCTGTGAAGTTTCACCACATCATTTATTATTAACGGATTCAGACATTCATATGGATAATGGTAATTTTAAAATGAACCCCCCATTACGAACTGAAGAAGATCGCCTAGCTTTGATCGAGGGATTATTAGATGGCACAATCGATATGATTGCGACAGATCATGCACCACATAGTGAAGATGAAAAACGCGGTAGCATGCTTAATGCCGCTTTTGGTATAACTGGAAGTGAAACGGCCTTTCCGTTGTTATATACAAGAATGGTTAAAACAGGGATTTTAACATTAGCCCAACTTATTGTTCTAATGAGTGAAGCGCCAGCCAAACAGTTTAATCTAAATGGTGGTACGTTTGAGCCTGGTTCAGTAGCAGATATTGCAATTTTTGATATCAAAAATGAGCAAACAATTAATGAAGCAGATTATGTCTCAAAAGGTAAAAATAGTCCTTTTACAGGGCAAAAAATTTATGGGAAAACAATGTTAACGCTAGTTAGCGGTGAAATCAAATATGATAGTCGAAAGGTTGAGTAAATCATGAAACGATTCTTAATTTTAGAAGACGGAAGTATTTTTAAAGGATTTAGTTTTGGAGCAATGGCCTCAACTACTGGCGAAGTCGTTTTTACGACTGGAATGACAGGGTACCAAGAAACGATTACAGATCAATCATTCAGTAATCAAATTATCACGTTTACTAATCCTATTATTGGTAATTATGGTGTTAATTTGGATGATTATGAATCAATAGAACCTTCATGCAAGGGCGTTATCGTTAATAATGTTGCTAGGGTTTCTAGCAATTGGCGTCAACAATTAACCTTAGATGAATTTTTAAAACAGAAGGATATTCCTGGAATATATGGCATTGATACACGCGAATTAACAAAGAAATTACGAAATGTAGGAACGATGAAAGGAAGCATTATTGATTCCGATGCTGATTTAAATCATGCCTTTGATGCAATGAGTGCAACTGTACTCAACCAAAATATCGTCCAACAAGTTTCAACGATTAAACCCTATCCTAATCCTGGAACAAAATTAAACATTGTATTAGTCGATTTTGGGTTAAAGCACAGTATTTTGCGAGAGTTATCTAAGCGTGATTGCAACGTAATTGTTTTACCGTATAATGCAACTGCAAAACAAATATCTGATTTACAACCTGATGGTGTCCTATTATCGAATGGGCCAGGGGATCCCAAAACTTTACCGGAGGTTGTTGAGATGATCAAAATGATACAACCTAAATTTCCGATTTTTGGTATTTGTTTAGGACATCAGTTACTAGCACTAGCAAACGGTGCAGATACATATAAAATGAAATTCGGACATCGTGGATTTAATCATCCGGTTAGAGAAATTGCAACTGGACGAATTGATTTCACCTCACAAAATCATGGATTTGCGGTGGATAGCGATTCTATCGATTCAGATAAACTGATAGTGACACATCGTGAAATTAATGACGAGTCTGTTGAAGGAATTAAACATAAAACTGATCCAGCATTTAGTGTCCAATTTCATCCGGATGCTGCGCCTGGTCCACATGATGCAGATTATTTATTTGATGAATTTATTGAAATGATAAACCGAGTTGGGAGAAAATAAATATGCCTAAGAGAAATGATATCCATAAAATAATGGTTCTTGGATCTGGTCCTATTATTATTGGTCAGGCCGCAGAGTTTGATTATTCTGGTACACAAGCTTGTTTATCTTTAAAAGAAGAGGGTTACGAAGTTGTTTTAGTGAATTCCAATCCAGCTACAATTATGACGGATAAAGAAGTTGCAGACGAAGTGTACATTGAACCTTTAACGGTAGAATCAGTTTCAGGTATTTTACGTAAAGAGTATCCAGATGCCATTGTACCAACTTTAGGTGGTCAAATTGGCCTTAATTTAGCTATGGAATTGTCTCAATCAGGTATATTAGATGAATTAAACATTGAATTATTAGGTACTAAATTAAAATCAATTGATCAAGCTGAAGATCGTGAACAATTTAAACAATTAATGCAAGAGTTAAATGAACCCGTTCCGGAATCACTAACTGTTGAAACCTTAGAGAGTGCGCTAGAATTTGCAGATATTGCAGGATACCCAGTTATTGTTAGACCTGCATTTACAATGGGTGGGACTGGTGGTGGTCTATGTAAAACAGCTGAAGAACTTAGTAAAACGGTTGTTAATGGATTAGAGCTATCACCAACAACACAATGCTTGATAGAAAAGAGTATTGCAGGATACAAGGAAATTGAATTTGAGGTTATGCGAGACCACGCTGATAATGCAATTGTTGTTTGTAGCATGGAAAATTTTGATCCTGTTGGTATTCATACAGGAGACTCTATTGTCTTTGCACCAACTCAAACCTTATCTGATAGAGAGTATCAGATGTTACGAGACGTATCCTTGAAATTAATTAGGGCCTTAAAAATAGAAGGTGGTTGTAATGTACAACTTGCTCTAGATCCTCATAGTTTTAAATATAATATTATAGAAGTTAATCCGCGTGTAAGTCGTTCATCAGCATTAGCTTCAAAAGCAACGGGATACCCAATTGCGAAGATAGCTGCCAAAATAGCAGTTGGATTGAATTTAGATGAGATTTTAAATCCAGTGACTAAAACAACTTTTGCTGAATTCGAACCAGCATTGGACTACGTTGTTGCTAAAATACCACGTTGGCCATTTGATAAGTTCAATCGAGCAAATCGTTCACTTGGAACGCAAATGAAGGCAACTGGTGAGGTTATGGCAATTGGTCGTAATATGGAAGAAAGCTTGTTAAAAGCAGTTCGATCTTTAGAAATTGATGAAGATTACTTGTGCTTAGATAATGCTCAAAATGCAACTGACTCCCAACTTGAAAACCAGTTGGTTAATGCAACTGACCAGAGATTGTTTTATTTAACAGAAGCAATACGTCGCGGGTACACAATTGAAGAAATTGAAAAACTAACAAAAATAAATTTAGTCTTTTTGGATAAATTAAAACACATAGTCGAAATTGAAATGTCGCTAAGTATCAATATTAAAGATATTGACGTCCTTATTGAAGCTAAAAAACATGGTTTTAGTGATAAAGTTATTGCTGATATTTGGCACGAAACTTCGGAGGATATTAGAAAGTTTAGAATAGAAAATAATATTATTCCAGTTTATAAAATGGTTGATACCTGTGCTGCGGAATTTGAATCAGCCACACCATACTTTTATAGTACGTACGAACATGAGAATGAGAGTTTAAAGAGTAAAAAACAAGCAATTATGGTTATTGGTTCTGGTCCCATTAGAATTGGTCAAGGTGTTGAATTTGATTACGCAACAGTTCATTGTGTTAGAGCTATCCGTGACGCAGGATATGAAGCAATTATCATGAATAGTAATCCAGAAACCGTTTCAACTGATTTTTCAATCGCTGATAAATTATATTTTGAACCATTAACATTGGAAGATGTTTTAAATGTGATTGATGTTGATAAACCTTTAGGTGTAATCGTTCAGTTTGGTGGACAGACAGCAATTAATCTTGCTGCGGGATTACAACAGTATGGCATTAAAATATTAGGAACGTCTGTTAACAATTTGGATCGTGCTGAGGATAGAGAGTCATTCAACCGAGCGATTAAGCATCTAGGATTAAAACAACCCATTGGTAAGACTGCAATAACACAAGAAGATGTGCTTAAGCGAGCAACAGAAATCGGTTATCCCGTTCTTGTTAGACCTAGCTATGTTTTAGGTGGACGTGCAATGGAGATTGTTCAAAATCAGGTTGAACTCGAATTATATTTGCTAAATAACGTTAAAATCGCACCACAACATCCAATCTTAATTGATAGTTATCTTGAAGGTATTGAGTGTGAAGTAGATGCAATTTGTGATGGTGTTTCTGTCTTAATTCCAGGAATTATGGAGCATATTGAACATGCTGGAATTCATTCAGGCGACTCAATGGCTGTATATCCATCACAACATCTATCAGACAAGATTAAAGCAGAAATCGTTAATGCAACTAAAAAGATTGCACTTGAACTAAAATGTGTGGGATTAATGAACCTTCAATTTATTGTGCATCAAGATGAACTTTATATTTTAGAAGTTAATCCACGTGCCAGTCGTACCGTTCCATTTTTAAGTAAAGTAACAGGTATTAAAATGACCCAGGTAGCGACTAAAATTATATTAGGTTATGATTTGCAAGAACAAGGTTACCAGGATGGTTTATACCCAGAATCTAGTTCTGTTCATGTAAAAGCGCCTGTGTTCTCATTTAGTAAATTGAATGATGTTGATCCATTTCTAGGACCAGAAATGAAATCAACCGGGGAAGTTATGGGAACGGATCAAACATTTTCTAAAGCACTCTGCAAAGCATTAGTAGCCGCTAATATTAGTTTATCAGGTAATGGTTCCGTATTAGTAAATGTTAACGACAAAAATAAAAATGCTATATTACCACTTGTTCAACGATTTGTTTTACTTGGTTACAAAGTTTTAACATTACCAAAAATGGTTGATTTCTTTTTAGATAATCAGATTAAAACGTTTACCAGTACAGAGGCATTAAGCGTTAACCGACAATTAGATGATATTAATAATTTGTTACAAACTGGAACCGTTCAATTTGTTATCGATACACTATCAGATGATCACGATAAAGCATCATATGGTTATCAAACGCGTAAAATATCAGTAATGCAACATATTCCATTGTTTACATCTTTACAAACTGTTGATGTACTTATTCAAGCGTTAGAAAGCCAGTCATTTTCAGTAGCAGCACTATAAAAATTAAGGGGAGTAGATAATGATTAATCGACCTATCATTGCTTTAGATTTTCAGAATAGAATGCAAACGACAGATTTTTTACAGTTATTTCCTCAAGATGAACAACTATTTGTTAAAGTTGGTATGGAATTGTTTTACAGTGAAGGAACTCGTTTTGTTGAAGAATTAATTGATCAGGGGCATGACATTTTTCTTGATTTAAAATGTCATGATATTCCAAATACTGTTCGGCAAACTATGACCAGTTTAAGTCGACTAGGTATTTCATTAACAACAGTCCATGCGGCTGGTGGCGTTGAAATGATGAAATATGCATTAGATGGATTAGACCAAGGTAATTCCTCAATAAAAATGCCGAAAATAATCGCAATTACACAATTAACTTCTACCAGCCAAGAACAACTAGAAACGGAACAATTGGTTGAACGACCATTAATTGAAAGTGTCGTTAATTACGCTAAGTTAACAGAATTAGCTGGATTAGCGGGTGTTGTTTGTTCAGCACAAGAAGCTAAAATAATTAAGGAAGCAACTTCCAAAAACTTTTTGGCAGTCACACCTGGAATACGATTGGAAGGGCAGGCAGTAAGTGATCAAAAAAGAGTAATGACACCAGCTGCTGCAAAAAGAAATCAAAGTAGCGCCATCGTTGTCGGACGATCAATAACGCAAGCAGTAGATCCGTTTGCTGCTTACCAAGCAATCAAAAAAATGTGGGAGGAAGCTTAAATGAATTTAGCAGAGACAGTTGCCAGTGATTTATTAGAGATTGGTGCCGTAACTTTATCGCCAAAGAAGCCGTTTATTTGGGCAAGTGGACTAAAAAGTCCAATTTATTGTGATAATCGGTTAACGATTAGTTATCCTGAAATTCGTACTAGAATCGCTAAAGGCATAGCAGGTATTATTCGTGAAAAATATCCTGATACAGAGGTAATTGCAGGAACGGCAACTGCAGGAATACCCCATGCAGCATGGATTGCTAATGAATTAAATTTACCGTTAATTTATGTTAGAACAAAGCCTAAAGATCATGGTACTGGTCAACAAATTGAAGGACGATTAATCAAAGGACAAAAAACTATTTTAATTGATGATCTCATTTCAACTGGTGGAAGTGTTATTCAAGCAGTTAATGCAGCAAAAAATGAAGGCGCTGATGTTCTAGGTGTCATCGGTATTTTTAGTTATGAACTAGCGGCAAGTACGACAAATTTTGCTGATATTAAAACACCTTTTGAGACATTAACTAATTATTCAACACTTATTAAAGTAGCTAAGGAACAAGAAAAAATTAATTCTGATGAAAAATTATTATTGGATAAATGGCGTATCAATCCAAGTAATTGGTTATAGTAAAAAAGTTTCAACTAAGAATAATTTCTTAGTTGAAACTTTTTATTTACGACGCATAGCCATAATTTTTTGTAAGTCTGGTGTAATAAAGGTTGAGTTTTGACCTTCGTAGACAACAAAACCTGGCTTTGAGCCATTGGGCTTTTTAATCCGTTTAACTTGGATATAATCTACTGGAACAGATGCTGATTGACGATATTTTGAGAAATAAGCAGCTAAGTTAGCCGCTTCTGTGACTGTTTCATCACTAGGATTAGAACTGTGAATAATTACATGGGAACCAGGAATGTTTTTAGCATGTAGCCAGATGTCAGATTTATTGGCTGTCTTCATGGTTAGTTGATCATTTTGAAGATTATTCTTACCAACAGAGATAAGGGTTCCATCTGTTGCATAATATTCATCTGGTTTACTTATTTTAATTTTAATTGCTTTTTTATTTTTATTCAATTTTTGTTCTTTTAATAAACCTTGTTGTTGTAATTCAACCTTAATATCTGGTAAGTCTTTAGGTTCAGCTAACTCGATTTCTGATTGAATTTCTTCTAAGTAAGCAATTTCTTTTTTATTTAGGAGAAGTTGCTCATTAACAAATATAACTGCATTCTTTTGTTTTTGATATTTTTTAAAATATTTTTGTGCATTTTTTGAAGGTGAAATTTGATTGGATAATTGAATGGTCATTTCTTTTTCATTATCATAGAAATTAGGTAATGAAACTTCTGTCATTCCTTGTTTAACTAAGTGAAGATAAGTAGTTAATAATTCACCTTGGACCCGTAATTGATCCGCTGTTTCAGTATTTTTTAAAGTTTTTTCTAATTTTTTTTGTTTACCACGGTTCTTTTTGAGCTCATTTTTAACAACGCGGATTAAATGGCTACCTTGTTGTTGAACGCGGTCTTTATTTGCTTTATCGAGATAGTAAGTATCCAGCATTTCGCTTAATGAATCGAATTCTTGACCAGTACCAATTTCTTTATTTGGAATGGCCGAAAAATCAAGACGTTTGCCAGATAAAATAGTTGGTGTCGGTGTATCAAATTGTGTGAAGAAAGTTGACCAGCTGACACTAGGGTCTTCAACATTAGTATGAAGTGCAGTTGCAAGATCTAAACTAGATTGACCAGCGAGACCTTGATAGCTATTTTGAAGTTCCTTCGCTAGGACTTCCTTATTTGGAAACTCGGATAAAAGTTTTTTAAATGTATCAGTTGTATCTGTAAATGGATTTAATTTATCTTGAGCTGGTGGCTGACGATAGGTTGCACCAGGTATTAGCATACGATATCGATTTTGGTCTGAACTAATATGTTTAATGGTATCCAAAACCTTATCATTAGTTGGATTAATTAGTAGACAATTACTATAACGTCCCATCATTTCTAAACTTAAAATTAGAGGTTGTTCATCACCAAGTTCATTTCTAGTTAAAAATGAAAAATTAATAATACGATCATTAGCAATCTGATCAATTGCTACAAGTTGACCGCTCTCTAAATATTTACGAAGCATCATAGTAAAATTAGTTGGTGTTTTAGGATTTGAATAGGGAATATTTGTAATTTGTGCACGAGCATAACTTGAATGTGCAGATAATAGTAAGGGTTGATTCTTTCTATTTGCACGAATTGTAATAATAACCTCATTAGGGTAGGGTTGTGATATTTTTGAGACCCGACCACCGATTAGTTTGGTTCTTAGTTCACTAATCATTGCATGAGTAAAAACGCCATCAAATGACATTTAATCAACTCACTTTCTATAAAATATGTTTAATAACTACAAGTGTAACGTTTTAAACGATAAATCGCAAAGAATCATTATTGAATAGTTTTCTTGCCATTTTTAGTCTATATATTGTATAATGCAAGGTATATCGAATTTAAGGGGTCAACAAAATGAAAACAAGTCTTGAAAACTTACTATCAATTGATAAACAGTATAAAGTGATTTTACAACGTTTAACTAAAAAAAATCAATTAACAATATCTGAGTGGCAGTTATTAAAGAAAATAAGTGCTAAATTTAACACACAGGAAAAATTGGCCGTAGAAACAGATCTAGATATCTCAACACTAAGTCGACAATTAAAACGCTTAGTTGAAAAAGAAATGCTTGATAAGCATAGTATCGGTGACGATAAACGCCAATTGATTTATACAATGACTGAAATCGGCGTTGAGTCGTCAAAAGCAGTTGATAAAGGTTTTACTGAACTTGAAGCAACTATTTTTGAAAAGTGGCCAGAAGATGAACAAAATTTATTAAGAATATTATTAAATCGCTTAGACAAAAGTCTAACGAGGACTGACGTTTAAACCGTCATAAAATGAGGTGTTTAATTAATGAAAATAGCAATTGTAACAGATAGTACTTCGTACCTATCTAAAGATCAGATTGAAGAGAACAATATTACTATAATTCCTATCCCAGTCATTATTGACAATAAAATTTATAATGAAGGCGTTGATATTACAACTGAAGGATTCTATGAAAAATTAAAGACATCTGCATCCTTTCCAAGTACCTCACAGCCTTCTGTTGGGGAAATGATTAACTTATATGATAAATTAGGTAGCGAAGGCTATGATATTATTTTAAGTATTCATTTAACAAATACAATTTCAGGATTTATTGATAATTTAAAAAATATAGCACCAACAATTGAGTCAACTCGTGTGATACCGTATGATTCTGGTATCACAGTTATGTTAATGGGATATTTAGCTTTGGAAGCTGCTAAAATGGCTAAAGAAGATGCCTCTATCGATGATATCATTGCCCGATTAGATGATTTGAAGACAACGTTAGGTGAATATTTCATTGTTGATGATTTGCAAAATCTTGTACGAGGCGGTCGTTTGTCTAATGCTTCAGCCTTTATTGGAAGTGTTCTTAAAATTAAGCCAATTTTAACATTTGATAGTGTTTCAAATAAAATTGTTGCATTTGAAAAGATTAGATCAACTAAGAAGGCAATTAAGCGTGTAGAAGATTTATTTGAAGAGCATCGTGCATCTGTTGATTATCCTTTACGTGGACTTATTATTCATGCAAATGATGAAACGTCAGCAATTAAGTGGCAGACTAAAATGAAGAAGAAATATCCTGATATGACATTTGATATCAGTTACTTTGGACCAGTCATTGGGACACATTTAGGTGAAAAAGCATTAGCATTAGCGTGGATTAAAGACTTTGATCAAGCTTAAGAGTTATTAAAACTAACAACCGGTTTAATCGGTTGTTAGTTTTTTGTTTTCAAATAATAATTAAGATGTAACTGTGACTAGATAATAGTATGTCGGAGAAAATAATTTTAAGTTAATAGATAAAGTTTAAAAGCATCAAATGAGTGGTAAATTGAGACTTATCATATTAACACTATCCAACTTTAGTTAAAACACACAATTTAATGAAAGTTTAGTAGCGCAATATCTTACTGATTTTAAACAAGTCTATTTAAATTATCATTCGTTTTGTATTTGTATCTCGCTCATTTTATTTTATGTAAATATAATTTGTTCATCATAAAATATATTTACAATTATTATTCTCCAATAAATTATATAATTAACACTAATATTTGTAGATACATATCAAGCATGACGACCATAATTTGCCAAATTATGGTATTAGCTATATAAGGATTACTTAAAATCTAAAGTATTAAATATATTAGTTATTTTGTGAATAAACACTAATTTTAAATAATATGTATCATACTGTTTGATATAAGAACATTTTGCGTTCAACTTTCATTAAAGTTGAATTGTAACTCTTTAATGTGTTATTCTCTACGTATTAAACTATCCGTTATAATGAGGTGTATTTTTGAGAAAAGAAAAATATTTAGAATTAATTGAGAATGAATTACAGTACCAACCTTGGTATGCGCAGGAATACTATCAATCTAAATCTACAATCCCCCTATCCAATGCAACGTTATATCAATATTTAACAGAGTTTAGACGTTTTTTTGATTGGTTACTGGCAGAAGGTATTGTTAACGAAAAATCAATTAAGACAATCGATATTAGTGTTTTAGAACATTTAAAAAAGGAAGATATGGAACTATATAAATCCTCCCTACTTTCTAGAAGTAAATCAAATAATGCAAATAGCAACACACAACTCTCTAGGAGCACTGTAAATCGTTCTCTAACAGCGATTTCTTCATTGTTCAGGTATCTTTCTGAAGAAACGGAAAAAGAAGATGGAGAGCCATATTTTTATCGTAATGTGATGAAAAAAATTACTGTCGTAAAAGATAACGAAACGTTTGCTACACGTGCAGCAAATATTAAAGATAAATTAATGCTTGGAACTGAAGATCGTGATTATATTAACTTTATTGATCAAAAATATGCCGATTTGTTAAAGCCTAAAGGTCTTTCCTTTTTCAAACGGGATAAAGATCGCGATATTGCTATTAACGCTTTAATGCTAGGTAGTGGTTTACGGGTTTCAGAAGTTGCAAATAGTGACCTACCTGATTTAAATTTAAAAACAAATAATATTACCGTCATTCGAAAAGGTGGCAAGAAGGATACTGTGCCAATTGCACCGTGGGTAATCCCCTATCTTGTTAAATATATTGAAGTGCGTACAATGAACTATAAAGTAGATAAAATGGAAAAAGCCCTATTTTGTTCATCATATCGTGGAATTGGAAAACGCATTGAGAGTGGTACAATTGAAAAATTGGTAGCCAAGTACTCATCTGCATTTAAAGTCCGTGTTACGCCGCATAAACTACGCCATACACTCGCTTCTAAATTGTACCTAGAGACGAAGAATGAACAACTTGTAGCAACACAATTGGGTCAGAGTTCGACAAGTGCAACTGCGTTATATACCCATATGATTGATGAAGAACAACGGAATGCTATTAATAAATTATAAAATAAAAACGATTAACTCGATATTGAGTTAATCGTTTTTATTTTATGACTTTCCTTCCCATTCAGATTTGAAATTCTCAAGGAAATCTAACATAATTTGATGTCTATTTTTAGCCATTCGTTTTCCTGGTTCAGTGTTCATTGTTTCTGTAAGTGTCAATAACTTTTCGTAGAAATGGTTAATGACCGTTTGATTCTCAATATTCCTGTATTCTTCTGGGGTCATATTTCTTCTTGGACCACGATGTGGATCATATATTTTACTGCCAACATGTCCACCGTAATAAAAAGTTCTAGCAATACCGACAGCACCAATTGCATCTAATCGATCAGCATCTTGAACAACTTTTGCTTCTTCGGGCAAGTTAATAGTATTATCGTTCAATTGGTTTTTAAAAGAAATTGATTTAATAATTATTAAAATATCATTAATTTGAAGTGAAGTTAAATCAATAGATGTTAAAAAATTTGTTAAATTAGTTACTTCTTCTTTAACATTATCGACTACTTTATCATCAATTACGTCATGTAAATAACTACTAAGAACAATTATTAAATAATTGATATTATGAATTTCTGAGGCAATCGTTTTTGAATTTGTAACGACTCGTTCAATATGAGCAAAGTCATGTCCAGAAGTATCTGACGCTAATTTATTTTGCGTATATATTTTAACTGCTTGAATTTGTTCTTCAGGTAGCATCCTAAATTCTCCTTAAAATAAAAAAGCTTAGAGATAAAGTCTAAACTTTTAAGATTTTTTATTAAGCTTCAAAAACAGCTTGTAATTGAGGAACAACTTGTTTTTTTCTTGAAACAACACCAGGTAATGACAATTTGTTATCAGAAAGTTTTGTGTTGAAGGCTTTTTCAACCATTTCTTTAGGTTCTCCAACAACTAATAGTTCTGAATCACTGTCTAGGATATTTGTAACTAATAGTAAGAATAAATCATAATTATTAGCTTTACTATCATCTTCAATCGCTGAAACTAGTGCAGCTTCACGGTTAAAAACTTCTTCTAAATCAACGGTATTAACTTGAGCAACACGTACTGTTTTACCAGCCATATCAAAAGATTTGGCATCTCCGTTAATCAATTCTGTTTCAGTTTTGCTAGATAAATTAGTTCCAGCTTTTAACATATCTAATCCGTATACATTGTAATCAGTGTTACTAATTTTAGAAAGTGCTTTAGTTGCTTCAATATCAACTGGAGTCGTTGTAGGTGATTTGAATAACAATGTATCAGAAATAATAGCTGACATCATTAATCCTGCAATATTAGCAGGAATTTCAATATTGTTTTCATTAAACATTTTCCATAGGATGGTACTTGAACAACCGACAGCCTCTGCGCGGAAATTAAGAGGCATATTGGTTGTGAAATTAGCAATACGATGATGATCGACAACGTCTGTTACAACAAGATCAGCGATATCAGAAACACTTTGTTGAGATTCATTATGATCAACTAACATAACTGATTCAACCTCATTTTTAGCTGTTTCAATAATTCTTGGTTCAGGTTCATTAAAGTAATCTAAAACAAATTTTGTTTCTTCACTTAATGTTCCTAAGGTAACGGCTTCAGTATCGAAACCTAATTTATTTTGTAGATATGAGAATGCTTTAGCAGCTACAACTGCGTCTGTATCAGGACTTTGATGTCCAAAAATTAATTGTTTAGTCATTATTATAATCTCCTTTTTATTTGTTAATTTCTTTAAGTCGAGTCATGTAATCTTTTTCTTCTAAAAATTTATCAAATGCATTTAAAAAATGTTCATTTCTAGGAATTTCATCTTTATCTTTTCTAAAGACAAATGACAAATCAAATTTTATTTCTGGATCAAAATGAGATGTCCAAAGGTCTTTGCTTTCAGGATGAGCCGTTAAAAATGAAGTTGGTAATGCTGAATAAGCATGTGTTGCACGAGCAAATTTTAAAATCTGTGTGGGTGATGTAAATCTAGCAACACTCTTTGGCAGGTTAACTAATTGATTTTGATAAATTGTTTTAATTGTTTTATCAAGATAATAATCACTTGGATAAGTGACCCAAACATTATCAATTGTTTCTTGAAGTCTAACTTTCTTTTTAGAAGATAACTTTTCATTATGATGTAAAAACAATAAATCTTCAGTAAAGATTTTCTTACTTTCGTATGGTTTCCAGTTTTTAATACTTTCATCTGGAAGATACATAATAGCTAAATCAATTTTATTATTCTCAAGTTCACTCCAAATTTCTTTACGCGTTAGTAAATGGAATGACACAATAATATCTGGATTATTTTTATAGTACTGGATAACAAAATCATCAAACACTTCGTCTTCGATTGAAGCCAAAATCCCGATAGTAATTTCTCCTTGTGTTGCACTTGTTGATTGTTGAATTTCATTCGTTGCTTTATTTAATGTTTCATAGATTTGGTGTGTTGCATCTAGCATTGTATAGCCAGCATCAGAAAGATGTAATTTTTTACCAACAGAATAAAAAAGTGGTGCACCAACTGTTCTTTCTAATTTTTTAATTTGCTGTGTTAATGCAGGTTGTGTGATTCCTAATATTTGGGCTGCTTGCGTATAATTCATTATATCTGCAAGCTGTAAAAAATATGTTAACGTTTTTGATGAAAATATATTTTCTTGCTTTGTTTTCATATTAGCGTGATCTCCTCAGTTCTAGAAATTAATAGTCATATTAGTATAATAAGCGTAATAAAAAAAAAGAGCAAACAAATTTGCCTTTTTTTAACAATTTAATTATTAATTAATCTCATTTAAATTATTAGGTATTCCTAATTGTTCTGTATCAATAACAAATGAACCATTTGAATATCTATCAGATAGCGGATATGACATTGGTTCGATAATAAATTCATTGCCACTTTCAGTAAGGGCATTTAAATTCACATCTTTAGTAATGAGTTTCATGCCAACGACTCTATGAGGTTCCTTCTTAAGCTCTCTAAGAACAAGAACGCCACGTTTCGCCCTACTTGTCGAGCTCACTTCTGATACAGCCATACGCTTAAATGAACCGCGCTGTGTTAATAATCCAATCTGACTATGTTCAGTTACTAAACAAGTAGCGGCAACATAATCATCCTTCTTAAGATTCATCGCGATTACACCAGCTGCTTTAGATCCGACAACAGGAACTTCTTCGAGAGGATACTTTAATCCATACCCATCATGTGAAGCACTAAAAATGAATAACGAGTCATCCGTTTCTTTCAAGTATGAAATCAAGATAACATCATCGTTAGCTTCCTTCAATTTCATGAATTTACTTGCATGACCTTTATAAGTTCGTCCGGGTTGTAAGTCGGAAACCAGTGTTTGTTTAATGAATCCATTTTTAGTTGCAAAAACAAATTTACCAGGGACATTCACTTTTTTGAAAGAAAATGCTTTAATTAAATATTCATCAGTATCTAATCCAATAGTTTGTGAAATATGTTCCCCAGTATCTTTCCACTTTGCCTCAGTTATTTCATGAATTGGACGGTAAATCATATTTCCCTTATTTGTAAACATAAATAGATGATCTAATGTGTTAACAGATTCATTAAATACAATTTGATCTTCGTTTTTCAAACCATTCTCATTTACTCCTGAGGCGTTAAATGACCGTAATGAGCTACGTTTGAGATAACCATCACGGCTAACTAATACTTGAACATCTTCGGGAGTTACTAAAACTGCTGTTTCAATCTTAATGTCTTCAATATGTTCTTGAATTTCAGTTAGTCGAGGTGTGGCATATTCTTTAGATACTTGTTTAAGCTCTTTTTTCACAACATCAGATAACTTACTAGGATCTGCCAATATTGCTTTGTAATCAATAATTTTTGCAGCAAGCTCTGCATTTTCTTTTTCAAGCGCAGTCACATCTGTATTAGACAAGCGGTACAGTTGTAATGAAACAATTGCTTCAGCTTGTTTTTCTGTGAAATCGAACAGATCCATTAAGCTTAATTTAGCACTCTTTTTATCTTTACTTGCACGGATTGCTTTAATTACTTTATCTAAAATTGATAAAGCTTTAATTAACCCTTCAACGATATGTTGACGAGACTCAGCCTTTTTTAAATCAAATTCAGTTCTTTTTTTCGTAACACTTAATTGATACTCTAAGTACGAAGATAAGAATTTTTTTAAGCCAACTAACTCAGGTCGTTGATGGTTAATTGCAACCATATTGAAATTATACGAAATTTGTAAATCAGTATTTTTAAATAAATAATTTAAAATACCTTGTGCATTGACGTTGCGTTTTAATTCAATTGCAATTTGTAGTCCTTCACGATCACTTTCATCTCGAACTTCAGCAATCCCATCAACTTTTTTTAATAAGCGAATTTCATCCATCTTTTTAACAAGAACAGCTTTATTCACTTCGTATGGAATTTCTGAAATAATAATTTGTGTTTTACCACCCTTTAGTTCTTGAATCTCAGTTCTAGAACGAACGACTACTTTACCACGCCCCGTTTTATAAGCACTCTGGATGCCGGATAGTCCTTGTAAAATACCACCGGTTGGAAAATCGGGGCCCTTAACGAATGACATTAATTTATCTAAAGTCGCATTTGGATGACCAATTAAATAAACAACGGCATCAACAACCTCGCTTAAATTATGAGGTGGAATTTCAGTTGCATACCCAGCTGAAATTCCCGTTGCACCATTTACTAACAAATTAGGAAATCTTGCTGGTAAAACAGTTGGTTCATACTCCGTATCATCAAAATTCAATACGAAATCAACCGTTTCTTTTTCAATATCACGTAGCATTTCAGTCGCAATTTTACTTGTACGAGCTTCTGTGTAACGCATTGCGGCAGGAGAATCACCATCCATTGACCCATTATTTCCGTGCATTTCAATTAATGGTGTTCGTAATTTCCAGTTTTGACTCATACGGACCATAGCTTCGTAAATTGAGCTATCTCCATGAGGATGAAAATTACCCATAACATTTCCGACAGATTTAGCAGATTTTCTAAACCCTTTATCATATGTGTTACCATCTTGATTCATTGCGTATAAAATACGACGTTGAACAGGTTTTAGGCCATCACGTATATCAGGTAAAGCACGTTCTTGAATAATATATTTAGAATAACGACCAAATCGTTCACCCATAACATCTTCTAAGGTCAGCTCTTGAATTTTTGATGTATCTTTTTCTATAGCCAAATTAATAATCCTCCTTCCTTAGTCAGTCGTTGTTTGATCTTCAAATAATGTTAAATCTTCTTCATTTTTTAAATCAGTAACTTGTTTACTTGATACCTTATCAAGGATACTACCGTCCTCTTCAAGTGAAAATTGAACATTTTCTTCAATCCAATTTCGACGAGGTTCTACCTTGTCGCCCATTAAGGTTGTCACTCTTTTTTCAGCAAGTGCAGGATCATCAATTCGAATTCTAACTAAAGTTCTTGTCATTGGATCCATAGTTGTTTCCCATAATTGATCTGCATTCATTTCGCCCAGACCTTTAAATCGTTGTAGGTTGTAACCACGTCCAATTTTTGTTGTTGCTTTATCAAGCTCTTCATCGGTCCAAGCATAGATACTCTCTATTTTTTTACCCGTTCCTTTTTGAATTTTATATAAAGGTGGTAAAGCAATATAGATTTTCCCAGCATCAATTAGTGGACGCATATATTTATAGAAAAATGTCAATAATAAGGTTTGGATGTGCGCACCATCAGTATCAGCATCAGTCATGATAATAATTTTATCGTAGTTACTGTCTTCGAGCTTAAATTCAGCACCAACACCTGCGCCAACTGTATAAATCATTGTATTAATTTCTTCATTTTTTAAAATATCTTGTAATTTTGCCTTTTCAGTATTCAATACCTTACCACGTAAAGGTAGAATGGCTTGGAATTTGCGTTCACGACCTTGTTTAGCTGAACCACCGGCAGAATCACCTTCGACTAAAAACAACTCATTTTTCTTAGCGTTTTTCGATTGTGCAGGTGTTAATTTCCCAGATAATAAGCGATCATTTTTCTTTTTCTTTTTCCCATTTCTTGAATCATCACGAGCCTTACGAGCTGCTTCTCGAGCCTCTCTAGCTTTAATTGATTTTCTAACAAGTTCTTGTGCAAACTCACCATTTTCCATCAAATAAAACCCAAGTTTTTCACTCAGAACGCTATCGACGATAGATCTTGCTTCGGGTGTACCTAATTTACCCTTCGTTTGTCCTTCGAATTGCAATAACTCTTCAGGTATTCGCACTGAAATGACTCCTGAAAGGCCCTCTCGAACATCACTACCTTCTAAATTACGATCTTTATCTTTTAAAAGACCTAATTTTCTGGCATATTCGTTAAATGCTTTTGTCCAAGCAGACTTCATTCCTGCTTCATGTGTACCACCATCTTTTGTCCGAACGTTATTAACAAAGGACATTAAGTTTTCTGAGTAGCCATCATTATATTGTGCTGCAACTTCTACTTCAATTTTATCTTTAATGCCATCAAAATACATCACTTCGCCAAGTGTATCTTTGTCTTCGTTTAAATAAGCAACGAATTCTTTAATACCTTCTTCAAAATGATAGATATCTTGTTTATCAGTTCTTTCATCTGTTAAAACAATTTTGACACCACGTAATAAAAAGGCAGACTCTTTTAATCTTTCAGCTAAAATATCATACTTATAAATTGTAGTTGAAAAAATACTTTCATCGGGTTTAAAAGTTACTGTTGTTCCATTTGCTCGTTTAGTTGCACCTAATTTTTTTAAAGTCCCAACTGGATGCCCACCATTTTTAAACTTTTCTTCATAACGAATACCATCACGAACGGTATCAACTGTTAATGATGAAGATAATGCGTTAACGACACTTGCGCCAACGCCATGTAGTCCACCAGACGTTTTATATCCGCCTTGGCCAAATTTTCCACCAGCATGTAAGACAGTGAAGATAACTTCAACAGTTGGTATTCCTGATGCATGCATACCAATAGGCATACCACGACCATAATCTACAACAGTAATACTGTTATCACTGTGGATTGTAACGTCGATTTGTGAACCATATCCTGACAAGGCTTCATCAACTGCGTTATCAACAATCTCGTAGACAAGATGATGTAATCCCTTGCCATCTGTCGACCCAATATACATACCAGGTCGTTTTCTAACTGCTTCTAGTCCTTCAAGAACTTGAATTGAATCATCATTGTATTTTGTTTTATTTTGATTAGTCATTCAGTTAAACGCCCCTTACTCTGTATTCCTACAGTAACGTTACTATAATAACCTATTCTTTTTTAAAATGTAAAGAGAAATCCGAATAGATGTTCTATTTTATAAAAAATTTTGGTGTCTTCTTAAAAGAATGTTAAAATACTACTTATTGGATTTACTGGCTGAAAGGAGTGAATTATCATGGGTACAATCATATTAATGTTGATTATCGCTTATATTTTAGGATCAATTCCATCAGGGGTTTGGATTGGAAAATATTTTTATCAAAAGGATATCAGAAATTTTGGTAGTGGTAATGTTGGTACAACTAATACTTATCGAGTTCTTGGACCAAAAGCAGGGACTGTTGTCTTAGTGATGGATATATCAAAAGGAATTATAGCTGCAAGCCTCCCTTATATGTTTGGGGTCGCATCAACCGTTAGTCCTTTACTAATTGGTGTAGGTGCAGTAGCTGGACATACATTCTCAATATTTACTGGATTTAAAGGTGGTAAGGCAGTTGCTACTGGTGCGGGTATTTTATTACCGTATAATCCGCTATTTTTTCTTATCGCTTGTACCATGTTTATTTCTTTAATACTTTTAACGAGTATGGTAAGTGTTGCAAGTGTCATTGGATTTATTGGTATTACGATAACAGCGATATTATTTCAAGATTGGTTATTAACTAGTATTGCAGGTATTTTGACTATATTTGTTATTTATAAACATAGAGACAACATAAAACGTATTTTAAATGGTACTGAGAGTATGGTACCTTTTGGTCTTGGATTATATTTACGAAATAAAAAAAATCGATGATTATTTCATCGATTTTTTTTTTAAAATACTGTGATTTCATACGAACCTTCGAACGATTTATTTTTTTCTAACGTATAAATATTACTTTTATCTGATAAATTACCAGTAGATTCAATATTATCAGCTACTCCCCACCATGGTTCAATACAAACAAATGGTGAATTTTCAGGATATTTCGACCAGATACCAACGTAATCTGCACCATTTAATGTCACGGAAACACCATGATCATCTTCAGGTGTTGAAAGTAAGATAGTCGTTTCTAGTTGTTTCAATTCGTAAATTAAGGCATCATTTTTGAATGTTTCGCGAGATAACTTAATAGGTTCGTTGAACTTAACTGATTTTGCATTTTCGATATCGCTAAAAGGTCCAACTAGTGGAATTTGACGTCTTTCAACATTTGGTGCCACTTCAATTTGATAATTTTCTAGATTTAAATAAGCATTTTTAAGTGGTACGTTAAATGCTGGGTGTCCTCCGATAGAAAATAACAAAGGATTTTCATCGGGGTTATAAACATCGTAAATTACTTTTATTTGATGATTAGTTAAAATGTAATGTAATCTCAATCTAAAATTAAACGGATACTTTGAGATTGTTTCTGGGGATGAACCTAATTCCAGAACAACTGATGTTTTACTTTTAGAAACCACTGTAAAAAGCATGTCACGGGCAAAGCCATGTTGACCCATTTTATATGTTTTATGATCATACGCATATTCATCATTTTTTAAACGCCCAACAAATGGAAACAATACTGGGGCATGTCTACCCCAGTATTGTTTATCTGCTTGCCAAATATATTCAATAGATGTGTCATTTCCGGTAATACTGATTAATTCAGCACCTTGTTCAGCAATTTTGACTGTGATGAAATCATTTTTAAGTTCAACTGTCATTTTAGTTCACCCTATCCTATAAAATATAACGACTAAGATCTTTATCAGCAACGATGTTACCAATTTTGTCTTCAACATAACTTTCAGTAATTGTTATGTCACCCATTTGCATATCTGGACCCTCAAATAGTAAATCTTCAAGTAATTTTTCAAGAATTGTATGCAGTCTGCGTGCACCAATATTTTCAGTATCGTGGTTAACGTTGTAAGCAATTTCAGATATTTTCTCAATTGCTTCAATTGTAAATGTCACATTAATATTATCAGTGCCAATTAAAGCAATATATTGTTTAATTAAGGCATTATGAGGTTCTGTAAGAATTTTAACAAAATCTGCTTGGCTCAAATCATCTAATTCAACTCGAATTGGGAAACGACCTTGAAGTTCAGCAATTAAATCGCTAGGTTTACTTTCATGAAAAGCACCTGATGCAATAAACAAGATATGATCAGTATTAATAACACCATATTTAGTTGAAATTTGAGAGCCTTCAACAATTGGTAAAATATCACGTTGTACGCCTTCTCTAGAAACTTCACCACTATTTTTTTGAGATTTTGAAGTAATTTTATCAATTTCATCAATAAAAATAATTCCAGTGTTTTCAGCACGTTCAATTGCAGCTTGATTGATATCTGCTACATTAACTAATTTTTTTGATTCTTCACGAATTAAAATTTTACGGGCTTCTGCTACGGTTAACGTTCTTTCTACTTGGCGTGTTGGTGTTAATGCACTTAAGGTATCTCCTAAGTCGATGCCCATTTGTCCCATCATGCCATTCATACCAGAAGGCTGTTTAGGTTCATCAACTTTAATTGTCACTTCGTTATTTTCTAATAAACCACGACTTAGTTGTTCCGATACAGATAGTCGTTCATTTCTAATGTCGTCAGTGACCTCCTCTTCATCTTTTGCATCTAATCCGGCAGGTATTTGACCTTTTTGAATTTGAGACATCATTTGCATAAGATTAACATTCTCGGCTTTTTTTTGTTTTTTAATACCTGGAACTAGAAGTTTTACAAGTCGTTTATCAGCCATACGTTCAGCTGCGCCTGAAACACGGCCATATTGAGCATCTTCTTCTAATTTAATTGACACGTCAACCAAGTCACGTACCATTGATTCAACATCACGTCCAGCGTAACCAACTTCAGTGAATTTTGTTGCTTCAACTTTAATAAATGGTGCTTCAAGCATTGTTGCCAAACGACGAGCAATTTCAGTTTTACCTACACCAGTTGGCCCAATCATCATTAAATTTTTAGGTGTAACATCTTTTTGCATTGATTCAGAAAGTTGCATCCGACGATATCTATTACGTAATGCAACAGCAATGGCCTTTTTTGCATCATTTTGACCGATAACGTATTGATCTAGTTCTGTAACAATCTGTTTTGGTGTTTTATCACTTATAGTCATAAATTTACCCGCTTTCTATAATTCTTCTGAGATGACATGATGGTTAGTAAAAATATCAATATCACCGGCAATATTAATTGATGCCTCAGCAATTTCTTTAGCTGACATATCAGTTGTATGATGCTTAAGTGCCTTTGCAGCAGACAAAGCAAAATTTCCGCCAGATCCGATTGCTAAAATGTCATCGTCAGGTTCAATTACTTCTCCACTACCAGAAACTAATAACATTTCATTACTGTTCATTACAATCAAAAGTGCTTCTAATTTTTGTAAGGATTGTTCACTACGCCAATCCTGAGCTAATTCAACTGCTGCACGTTGTAAATTACCACTAAATTCATTTAATTTTTTTTCAAATCGTTCTTCAAGATTAAATGCGTCGGCAACGCTACCAGCGAAACCAACAACTACTTGATCGTTATATATGCGACGAACTTTTCTAGCAGTCCCCTTCATAATAACTTTTTCACCCATTGTGACTTGGCCATCACCGGCCATTGCACAGTGACCATTATGCTTAACGGCACAAATTGTTGTTGCATGAAATGAAACAGTTGCCATAATAAACTCCTCCATGTTACTCATTTATTGTATAAAAAAACTTCATTGAACGCTACTACTGTAGCACAACAATGAAGTATAACTCAATTATTTTATCAGATATTTCATAAATATTTAAAGACTTGGTTTAACAATTGCTAAATGCTCTAGAGCACGATTTGCAACCGCTTGATTTTTTTCTTGTTTATCTCGAATTTTTGTGCCTAATTTAGGGATAATACCAAAGTTAGCATTCATCGGCTGAAAATGTTTACCACTGGCATGTGTTATATAATGGGCCATAGCTCCCATCACAGTTGTTTTAGGAAGTACGACTAGCTCTTCTCCTAAAACAAGATGTGCGGCATTGATCCCTGCTAATAATCCACTTGCAGCACTTTCTACATAGCCTTCAACACCTGTCATTTGACCAGCAAAAAATAAATCATTTCTAAATTTAGACTGATATGTTGGTTCCAGTGTATCAGGAGAACGCATAAATGTATTACGATGCATAACACCATAACGAACAAATTCAACATTTTCTAAACCTGGAATTAGTGAGAAAACATTCTTTTGTTCGCCCCATTTAAGATGCGTTTGGAAACCAACAATATTGTATAAGTCACCGACTGCATTGTCTTGACGCAATTGGACAACGGCAAAAGGTGTTCTACCAGTCTTAGGGTCTTCTAATCCAACTGGTTTTAAAGGGCCAAATAACATTGTTTTAGCGCCTCTTCTAGCCATTTCTTCAATTGGCATACAACCTTCGAAAAATTTTTCATCTTCAAAATCATGCATTTCAGCAGTTTCGGCCCCTATTAGTGCCTTATAAAAGGTTATAAATTCCTCTTTAGTCATTGGACAATTAAGGTATGCAGCATCACCTTTATCATATCGTGATTTTAAGTAGATTTTATCCATATTTAATGATGATTTTTCTAAAATTGGTGCAGCTGCATCATAAAAATAAAGTCCCTCACTACCATTTAATTGTTTAATTGATTCTGCTAAACCTGATGATGTTAAAGGACCTGTCGCAACAATTGTTGGACCTTTTGGTAGTTCAGTTAACTCTTCATTGATAACCGTAATATTTTCATGATTTTTAACTAAATCAGTTATCTCACCAGAAAATTTATCACGGTCAACGGCTAGCGCACCGCCAGCCGGAATTGCATTATGGTCAGCTGACTTCATAATAACTGAATCTAACTGTCTCATCTCTTCCTTCAAAAGACCAACGGCATTCGTAATTTGATTAGCTCTTAAAGAATTCGTACAAACTAGTTCAGCAAAATTCTCAGTATGATGCGCTGGTGTCATTTTGATAGGGCGCATCTCGTATAAATTAACATGAACTCCTCGCTTGGCAATCTGCCATGCAGCTTCACTACCGGCAAGACCAGCACCGATTACATTAACGCTAGTATTTTCCATTATATAATCCCCCTGCTAGTTAGATTCAATTATTTTTGAACCGCTTCTTCATAGTCACAATTACTACATTTGACTTGTTTTCCACCTTTTACTTTTTTCTCAATTAAATAATGTTGACATTTTGGACATTCGCGACCAATAGGTTTATCCCATGATACGAATTCACAATCTGGGTATCTTGAGCAACCATAGAATAAACGATTTCGTTTAGATTTACGTTCAATTACTTCCCCTTGCTGACACAATGGACAAGTTACACCAATTTCTTTAACGATTGCTTTTGTATTACGACAATCTGGAAAACGCGTACATGCAAAAAATTTACCATATCGGCCCATCTTAATAACCATCGGTGACCCACAAATTTCACAATTAAATCCAGCTGGTTCATCTTTAATTTGAACTTTCTCAATTGTTTCTTGGGCATGTTCAACATTTTTTGAAAATGGTTTATAAAAATCATCAACAACTTTAACCCAATTTTCGTCTCCGACTTCAATGTTATCAAGACCTTTTTCTAATTCAGCAGTAAATTTAACATTCACAATATCACTAAAATAAGCTTCAATCATATCATCTACAATTTCACCCAGTTCAGTTGGTTCAAAACGCTTAGCAATTAATTTCACATAATATCGACGTTGAATAGTATCCAAGGTTGGTGCATACGTTGATGGACGTCCAACACCATTTTCTTCAAGTGTTTTAATTAAATTTGCTTCAGTGAATCTAGCAGGTGGCTGAGTAAAATGTTGGTTAGGCTGATTTTTAGCTAACTTAACATGATCGCCAACTTTTAAATCCGGTAAAATATTATCAGTCTTTTTGTTATCCTCATAAATTTTTGTATAACCTGCAAACTTAGTCTTTGACCCAGAAGTATGATAAGTAACGCCATTTTGTTCAATAGATACAGACATTGTATCCATTACAGCTGGTGTCATTTGACTGGCAACAAATCGCGACCAAATTAATTTATATAACTTCATTTGATCATTACTTAAATAATCCTTCATTGAAGCAGGTGTACGTAAAACAGAGGAAGGTCTAATTGCTTCATGTGCGTCCTGTGCACCTTCTTGTAATTTACCTTTGCGTGGCTTAATAGCTGCATAATCTTCACCATACTTTTCGTGTAAAAATTGAGCAGTTTCATGTTTGGCAGTCGTAGATACACGAGTCGAGTCGGTACGCATGTAAGTGATTAAACCAACAGTACCCTGTTTTCCGAGATGAATTCCTTCATATAATTGTTGTGCAACCATCATCGTTTTTCTTGTACGAAAGTTTAATTTTCTATTAGCATCTTGTTGCATTGTACTTGTAGTAAATGGTAAAGCTGGAAATCTTTTACGTTCTTTTTTTGTGACAGCGGTGATATCAAAATCTTGTTTTGTATCAATTAATGCCATTACTTTTTTAACATCTTCATTATCATGAAGTGCTTTTTTCTTTCCCTTAATACCATAAAAAGCTGCATCAAATTTCTCTTTACCTTTTTTAAATTCAGAATCAATAGTCCAGTATTCCTCTGGTATAAATGCACGAATTTCTTTTTCTCTATCAATAATTAAATTCAAAGCAATAGACTGAACTCGACCAGCACTTAAGCCTTTTTTTATTTTAGCCCATAATAAAGGACTAATTGAATAACCAACTAATCTATCTAAAATACGGCGAGCTTGTTGTGCATCAACTAAATTCATATCAATTGATCTAGGATCATTAAAAGCATTTTTAACTGCATCTTTTGTAATTTCATTAAAAACAACACGATTTTTGTCCGTGATATCTAAATCTAAAATATGAGATAAATGCCATGCAATTGCCTCGCCTTCACGATCAGGATCGGCTGCTAGATAAACATTTTTAGCTTTTTTAGCTTCTTTTTTTAAACTTTTAATAACATCGCCTTTACCACGAATTGAAATGTAATGAGGATCATAGTTGTTTTCAACGTCAACTCCCATTTTACTTCGTGGTAAATCTCTAATATGTCCAAGACTAGCGACAACATGGTAGTTGCTGCCTAGGTATTTTTCAATTGTTTTAGCCTTAGAAGGTGATTCAACAATAACTAGATTTTTTTTTGCCGGCGTTCTCTTTTTCTTTTTGGTTACTGGCATAATTGAACTCCTTCGTAGTATTTATATTGTAAGCAATAACATTTTTAAAATCGTTAGTAATCTTAAAGCATATTAGAGAGACTTGTCAAGCGTAACTAGTTTTCATAGAACTCTGCAAGTATCTGTTCACCGTTAATAATCGGCATTGCACCGGCTATTATTAGTTCATTACACCCAAGTGAAAGAGGACTAATAATTGATCCGGGTACAGCTAGTACTGTGCGATTTTCTTGCAATGCTAAATTGGCAGTTATAAGACTACCACTATGGTGTTTAGCCTCTGTAACTAATAAGCATTCACAAAGGCCTGCAATAATTCGATTTCTTTCAGGGAAATGATTACGTTGTGGTCCTGTATTCAGTCCGTACTCAGATAATAAAAGTCCCTTTTTGCTAATTTCAATTTGTAAATCTTCATTAATTTTTGGATAATAAATATTTAAACCTGTCCCAATAACAGCAATTGTATCTGCTCCGTTAGCTATTGTAAATTGGTGTGCCAAGGTATCAACGCCGGCTGCTAATCCGCTTAAAATTACCTTATCATTTTGGATACTATTTGGTAATAATAATCGTATTACTTCTATTGAGTAGTCAGTTCTTTGCCGAGCACCAACAACAGCAAGTGATTGTCGATTTAATAATTGCGTATTTCCTCGCATAAAAAGAACAATTGGTGGTCGATAGCATTCTTTTAGTCGATACGGATAGTCCTCATCAATAATAGTCACAATTGTTGAATGTAACTTATTGGTAATAACCTCATTTTTCAATGAAATACTAGTGTAAGCTTTACTGAAACTAGCTATTTTTTTACTATTTAAATTTAAAATGGATTTAATTACATCTAGAGTTAAATCAGTACAACTTGGATTCTGTTGTAACCAATCAAAAATTTTATTTTCGCCAATATACGTTATTTCAGAACATAGTCTAAGTTTAATTAAAGTGTCTCTTATTGTCATTGTTTCTCCTTATTAGTCATTAATACTAATAAGGTACGCAATTTATTTCATTATTTTTTTAGAATAGATTTAATTGGTTCAAATGTTCGACGATGAATTGGAGTGACTCCTAATTTGCTAAGTCCTGCTAAATGTTTTTTAGTTCCATATCCATCATTATGATTGAAATCGTATCCTGGATATAATTCATTGTAAAAGTTCATGAGATGATCTCGGTAAACCTTAGCAACGATACTAGCAGCAGCAATACTAGCACTTTTAGAATCGCCTTTAATGAAACTTTCCTGCGGAATATCGCTATCAATCGTCATAGCATCAATCAATAATTGTTGTGGTTTCACGTCCAATGAATTAACAGCTTCTAACATAGCAATTCTTGATGCTTGATATATATTAACTTCATCAATTGTTTGATTATTTATCACAGATATACCAACTGAAACAGCTGTAGCTAATATTTCAACGTATAATGCTTCACGCATAGATGCAGATAATTTTTTCGAATCATTCACGTCAATTAGATTGAAATTATGAGGTAAAATAACTGCTGCACTAACAACTGGACCAGCTAACGGTCCTCTTCCAACCTCATCAATACCAGCGATGTAAGGAATACCATTCTGCCATAGGTCTCTTTCTATTACTAACCTACGATTAAATAATTCTTGGTGTTCAACTAGTTTTTTTTGTCTATTATTATATTGGATTAAAAGCTTAATAACTCCTTTGCGAGAGTCTTTAGCTATTTCTTGCATAAAATTATCCGATGGATTATTCAATAAATGTTCTTTTACTTGAGAAATTGTAAATTTGGTCACAACTATTCGCCACCCAATTGAGGGATTTCTAAGGTATAACGACCAAGTTTACCTTGTCTAATATCAAATATAATTCTCTCACTCGCACGATCATAATCTTCTTTGAAACCCATTTTTTTTGTTAAATCTAATAATAAATCAACATTACTTAACTGCATTTGTTCATCCGTTAATTTATATTTCTCTTGTAATGCCTTTGGATTTGTTTGTTTAAAATGTTCTAACCCGTATAATGCAATGTCATCTTTTGCATATAAAGAGTCTTTTATTGCTCCTGTTAAAGCAAGACGTTTACCGATTTCTTGATCTTCAAATTTGGGCCATAAAATACCTGGTGTATCTAAAAGAGACATTGATTTTCCGGCTTTTAACCATTGCTGTGCTTTTGTCACCCCAGGTCTATTTCCAGTTATGGCGACATTTTTACTTAACAAATGATTTAGTAACGTCGATTTTCCAACATTCGGAATTCCGATACACATTACCTTAACTCGTTGTTGGAGGATACCTTTACTTTCTCGTAACGCTATTTTATCTTTTAAAACAACGTTAATTTTTTTCTCGATAGCGTTAAGTTGTCCGTGTTGACTATCTACTGCAACTGCCGGAATTCCTTTGTTTTCATAGTACTGTAGCCAACGTGCAGTAACGTTCGGATCGGCCATATCTTTTTTTGTTAAAACCATAATATGAGGTTTTGTTGCAAGTAATTGCTCAAGTTGCGGATTTCTAGATGATTCAGGCAATCTTGCATCAACTAATTCAAGTACGATATCTACTAAGTTTAATTTTTCCTTTACTAATCTTAAGGCTTTTGCCATATGTCCTGGGAACCATTGGATTACTGTCATTTAAATTCTCCTTGTTAAGCCAAGTAAACTTTTAATTAACTTGCTTAATTCTTTATATTTAACTCTCTTAATCAGAATACCTTAATTTGTGCACAAAAAGAAGAGAGTTCCGCTATTTAGTTTCGCCCTCTTCAGTCTTTTATTAATTTGTTAACGATTTAATTGCCGCATCATAGGCAGGATCATTTTTTGAAATTTTTTTCTGAACTAATGTTTCAATTTTTAAAGCAGTATCTTTGTTAACTTCGCCCGTTTGAGTTAAAGTATTTTCTTTTTGTAACATTTTTACTGCATTAACCGTTGATGTACCAAAGTAACCATTATTTTTGTCTTTATAATAATTAAGTGCGCTTAAGTAAACTTGAATCGTTTTAACTTGAGGTGTAACGTCTTCATATTTATATGTTTTATCAGTATTAATTAGTGGTGAATAAGCATACGCAGGATAATCAGCTGAAATAGTAGGCTTAATCCCTTTTTTATTAATCCAAGAACCATCAGGTGTTAGCCATTTAGCAATGGTAACTTTTAATTCTGTTTTATCTGTAAAGGTATTGATTGTTTGGACGGTACCTTTTCCATAAGATGTTGACCCAATTAATTTATCATTACCAGATTGGTTAAGTGCGGCTGCTAAAATTTCAGAAGCACTTGCACTATCTTTATTAATGACAACAGCTGTTTTTTCTGTGACTTTAAATCCTGAGTCATATTTTTTACCAGCCTTATATACTTCAGGAGAACCCGTTTTGCCTTGTACCTGCATAATTGTTTGACCATCTTTTAAGAACATTGATCCAATCGCTAATGCTTGATCCATAAGGCCACCTGGATTATCACGAACATCAATGACAAACGATGTAGCGCCATCTTTTCTAAGTGACTTCACTGCAGATTTGACTTCGTTAGATGTATCCTCAGAAAATGTACTAATTTGAATATATCCTACTTTTTTATTCTTTTTCGAAATACTACTATAGACTGTTTTAACAGGAATATCATCTCGTTTTATTGAAACATTAAATGTTGATGAATCACGTTTAATAGTTAGTTTCACTATTGTTCCTTTTTTACCTCTAATTTTTGAAACAGCTTTTTCTAAACTGAGACCATAAATAGATTTACCATCTATTTTTTGGATAATATCATCTGTCTTCAAACCAGCCTTTTTAGCTGGTGTTCCTTTAATAGCTGAAACAATCTGAATATTTTTCTTGCTAATTTTGACTTCAGCACCGATTCCAACAAATTTACTAGAAATAGTTGAATTTAAATTAGTCGCATCTTCTTTACCTAAATAGGCCGTAAATTTATCTCCAGTAGAGTCGACCATACCATTGATAGCCCCATCGACTAATTTTTTCTTACTGATATTTTTATAATAAGAATTATTTAGTGCCGAATAAACAGACTCAATTTTGGCTAAATCTGAACTAGTCGTTTGTAATGACCCAACTAATGTATTAATTTGACTAATTGCAAAAAAATACATTGCAGCAGCTCCGACTATAAAAGATAAACAAATTGACCCTATTAAGGTCCAAAAATGACGACCAAATCTAAAACGTTTTTCTTTTTTATCTTTTTCCATAATTTAATTCCCCACTAATTCATTTTGTCTAAATATCGGGCCCAAGCGTCATCAAAAATTGTCATTGAAGGTAAATATCCTGCATTTAATTCAAGATAATTAGAAAGAAAGTCATACTTATCTGACAATTTAGGAAAACTTTGATCATAAAATGCATTATTTGCAAATTGGGACACCTCATCCGTACCGTGATCATTGCGTTCGGTCATTAAAAATTGATAAAATGTTTGTCTCATAAATTGATACCTCATTTAATTTAAAGGGATAGAAACATCGAATTTAAAAACATTCGTTTTTAAATCAATTTTGGTTGCACTAGCTTGTATACCATTCTCAATATCTAGTTTTTTTAAGTTAAGCATAATTGTTTGTTCTTTGCTATTAATCGTAATCCAATTTGGTAAATCATATGCATTTTTTACATAATCCATTATAAACTTTTTAGGAACTGGTAATGAACCTACAGCAACAGATTTTGCTTTTAACAAGATATTACCATCATCTGTTACAACTGGATCTGAATATAATGTGAATGAAATATTTTGTCCTAAAATTTTTGTTGTGCCCATTAATATAGCAGATTTATCTACTAAAAACCGATATTTAATTGATTGACCTTTTTGAATTGATTTTAAATAATAATTAATGGTTCCGTTAAGTTGTTCCTTGTTCATTTCCACGCTTAGTTCTGTTCTTTTTGTTGCTTTTGAAGTGGTTTGAGTTGTTAGTGTCTTTTGATCTTGGGATTGGTTCATAATACTAACGGAAAAATAAAGTAGTACGCCAATCAATAAAGAAAATAATATGATAAACGCAACTTTCCATGCGTTAAAAGTGGTTGATGTTTTTTCTGTTCTTTTCGGCATAATTCTCCTCATTATTTAAATAAATGATGTTCTTCCATTGATTTGAACAACAAATCAGTCATTTTTTTATAACCTTTTTTATTTGGATGAAAATGATCAGTTATAGAAATATAGTTATTTTTTTCATCTTTTTCTTGCAAGACACTTTCAAGATTAAAACTAGATAAATCAGATAAGTCTGAGCTACCCAAAGTCTTGGCTAATTTACTTGTTTTACCATAATATTGTCCTTCAGAAAGCTGTTTTTCAACACTAACAAAATAACTATTTTTATCATTTTTAACAACCTTGTTGGTTACGTTATTCCATGATTTAACAATCGTTTTCATACTACTCATTTCGGGGAAATAAACGTAAAATGGGTTATACACTCCTATAACGTAGATAGGCGCGCTATTATTATATTTTCTAATCTCTTTAAATAAATCATTTAAATTTTTTGTATAAGTCATTTTTTCAGTATCAATAGCTTTATTTAACTTATCAGTATCATTAGATAAAATGTTTTTTTGTATAACCTGTAATAGGTCATTCCCACCAACTGTTAATGTAATAACAGTGGCTTTTTTTAACGTTTTTTGCATTTTGGGTTGTTTCTTTAATCTGCTATAAATTTGATCACTTCGATCTCCTGATAAGCCAAAGTTAGAGGCAGTTACTTTCATATTTTTATCAGTATTTATTTTTTCTGTAATTAATGAAACGAATCCACCTTTATTCGTTTCATCTCCGACACCCTGCGTTAAAGAATCACCAAGGGATACTAGCTTAAGAGCTGTTTTTTTATGGGGCACTGTTATTAAAGAATGATTCGAAAAATGGCCGGTTGCAAACCACAGCCCACTAAATATAAGACCACTTAGTACTAAAATACTTAAAATAGTAATGGAAAAGCTTTTAAAAAATTTCAAAAAATCATTCCTTTATTTAATTAAAAAAACCGGACAAAAACAGCTGTTTTTGGACCAGTTTAAAAATAATTATTTAATATATTAGTCTTTATCTGTGTAGAACATCACTGCAAAAGCCCCTGGACCACCATGCGTCGCAATAATAGGTGCTGTCTGTCGAACTAGAATATCAACTTTTGGGACTGCTGTTTGTAATAAATCGCGAACTTCAAATGCCTTTTTTTCATTTCCAGCATGAGAAATACCTACTGCTTTAACATTAGGTGTACTTTTTAATTCTTCAACTAAATCTGCAATAAATCTGTTAACCGTCTTCATACCACGGCCTTTATTTTTAATTTTTAATTCGCCATCAATCATTTCCAAAATAATCTTCATATTTAAAACACTTGAAAGAACACCAGTTAATCTTGATATACGTCCACCTTTGACCAGATTATCCAGAGTCATAACGGCCATATTTAGAGTTGAATTCTTACGGATTTCAGAAATTTTTGTTAAAATATCATCCATTGATGCACCTGAATTTGCTAACTTAGCAGCTGCTAAGACTTGAAAAGCCATACCTCGATCAGTAGAACGAGTATCAACAACGGTTACATCGGATTGACTCATTTCTGCAGCTTGCTCTGCAGTATGAACTGTACCACTAATTTGGTCAGTCATGTTAAGTGAGAGAACTTGGCTACCATCTGCCCCAAGACTGTCAAACATTTCTACAAAAGTACCAATTGGTGGCTGACTTGTTTTAGGTAACGTTTTTGACGTTTCCATTTTAGTCTCAAATTCGTCATTTGTAATTGATTCACCTTCAACGTAAATAGTATCATCAATCATAACGCTTAGAGGTATAATGCTAATGTCATTTTCTTTTATTTCATTATCTGTTAATCCAACAGATGAATCCGTTATTATTTTAATTTTTTTCATGTTTCTTCATCCACACTTTCTTAACAAAAGTTTTTAATCATGATACAATAATGTCACTATAAACTTTTCTATTTATAATGTCTAGTATATCAGAATTACTGGTCTATTTCACATAGAAATTGATGACTGAGGTGTTTTTTTGGAACATAATTACAGTAGAAGGTATCTCATCTTAAATGAGGTATTAAACGCGGTAACTCATGGTATTGGTCTTGGGTTAAGTATAGCGGGATTGATTTTTTTACTTATTAAAGGTGCTCATAATGGTAGTGCATTAGAAATTACCTCGTATGCTATATATGGTTCATCTTTGGTACTGCTGTACTTAACTTCTACCCTATTTCATAGTTTAATATTTACACGAGCAAGAACTGTTTTTCAAATCTTCGATCATAGTAGTATCTATATTCTGATAGCAGGTACTTATACGCCTTATTGTCTTCTCTCTGTTGGTGGGGCATTAGGTTGGACACTATTCGGAATCATCTGGATGATGACCGTTTTAGGAATTATTTATAAATCAATTTGGTTGGGTCATTTTAAAACAATTTCAACCATCATTTATCTAATTATGGGCTGGCTTTGTTTGAGCGCAATGATGCCACTTTATAATAGCCTCGGTACAATTGGGTTCTGGCTACTTGTTTCTGGTGGCATTGCGTTCACAATCGGCGCTGGAATTTATAGTATAAACGGTGTTAAGTACTTACATGTCGTTTGGCATTTATTTGTGATGTTAGGTACAGGATTAATGTTTTTTTCTATTTTATTATATACTTAAAGTTAAAAAGCGAAGACACATCCGTATTGGATATGTCTTCGCTTTTTAATTATTTTTTATCATAAATTCTAAATTCATGATCATATACATTTTTTTTGTCAATCATTCCCGGAATCGTTTCAATTAATTTCCAATGAGTATAATCAATAGGAATCATCATCACATCACCATCAAACGTAGCGTTAATTTTTGTTTGATACAATCTATTAACTTTTACATACATTTCAGAAAATAATGTTGCGCCACCAATAACAAAAATATCTTCAGAATATGTTTCTAATAAATCATTCAACTCTGGTATTGAATGAACAATCTTTAGAGTATCTGTTTCAACTAAATCGTTTTTACTTGAAAGAACAATATTAATTCGATTTGGTAATAGTCCCGGAAAACTTTCAAATGTATTTCTGCCCATAACAACGACCTTATTAAGCGTTGTTTTCTTAAAAAATTTTAAATCATTTGGTAAGTACCAAGGTAGCTTACCCTTATATCCAATATGATGTTCACTGTCTTCAGCCCAAATAAAATTAATCATTATTGACTCTCCTTAAGTAAATATTAAACTGCAACAGGCGCTTTAATAGGTGGTGCAGGATTATAGTCTTCTATTTTAATATCCGTCATATCGTATTCAAAAATACTATTTTTATCAGGATTTAACCATAATTTTGGCATGGGTTGCACTTCACGAGAAAGTTGTTCCTTCACTTGTTCTATATGATTATTGTAAATATGGGCATCGCCTAATGTGTGAATGAATTCACCAACTTCAAGTCCAACCTCTTTAGCAATTAGATGAGTTAATAACGCATAACTTGCAATATTAAATGGTACACCTAAAAAGACATCGCCACTTCTTTGATATAATTGACAACTTAATTTACCATCAGCCACATAAAATTGAAATAACGTATGGCAAGGTGGTAATGCCACATTTGGTACATCTTCTGGGTTCCAAGCGGACACAATTAATCTTCTAGAATCAGGTGTTTTTTTGATTGCTTCAATAACATCTTTAATTTGGTCAATCGTATCACCTTGTCTAGTTTTCCAATTACGCCACTGACTACCATAAACGTCACCTAATTCACCAAACTTTTTTGCAAATTCATCGTCTTCAATAATTTTATCGCAAAAAAGGTTTTTCTGTACTTCATATTCTTTTTTAAAATCAGTCTCTAAAAGTGATCGATGTCCAAAATCAGTCATATCTGGACCCATATACTGAGAACTTTCAATGTAATTTTTAAAAGCCCATTCGTCCCAAATATGATTCTTATGTTTCAATAAATATTGGATATTAGTATCACCTTTTAAGAACCACAGTAACTCACTCTTAATTAAACCAAATGGTACTTTTTTAGTTGTTAGTAGTGGGAATCCTTGACTTAAGTCAAACCTCATTTGATAGCCAAAAAGACTTTTAGTTCCCGTTTTTGTACGATCAGATTTATCATTTCCGTTCATTAAAATATCACGTTCAAGTTGCAAATATGTTTCTTCCATACGAAAATTACCCCTTTTCTGCATATTTACCTAAATAGTCCCAACGATTCATCTTTTCTTCAATTTCATCATCTAAATTATCAATTGACACTTGTAGTTCACTTAATGCTACAAAATCATTGCCATTGATATTCGACATATCACTTTCAGCTTTTTCTTTCTTAGCTTCTAAATTATCAATTGTCTGTTCAATTGTTTCAAATTCTTTTTGTTCAGCATAAGTTAATTTAACTTTTAATTTATCGTCAGAAATGGTGTCGTGTTCGATAATTTTTTCTTTTTTTGATATTGATACGGCATCATCCAGTGATTCTTTAGCAAGGTACGATGTAAATAATCCAGTATAACGATTAATTTTAGCATCGCCTTCAAAAATAAGTAATTGATCTGCAACTTTATCTAAAAAATATCTATCATGTGAGACAGTTATAACTGCGCCATTAAAAGATTCTAAATAGTCTTCAAGTACTGTTAATGTTCCAATATCTAAATCATTTGTAGGTTCATCTAGTAATAAGACATTTGGTTGTTGCATAAGTAATTTCAAGAGATAGAGTCTTCTTTTTTCACCACCGGATAGCTGTCTAATTAATGTCCCATGCATCGATCTTGGAAAAAGAAACTGCTCTAAAAGTTGTGTTGTACTTATTCGTTCGCCATGTTTATTTTCGATATTTTCACCAATTTCATTTAGATAGTTAATCATTCGTTTATCGCCAGGTATGGGTTCAGTTTGTTGCTGGTAATAACCTAATTTAACCGTTTCGCCCATTAGTAATTCGCCAGAGTTAAGTGGTAATTTTCCAGCAATTGCATTTAGTAAACTAGATTTACCAGCACCATTTTTACCGGTAATCCCGATTCTATCGCTCGCCTGAATCAACTCACTAAAATGATCAATAATTTTATGATTTTCTAAGACTAAACTAGCTTCTTTTAGCTCAATAACCTTTTTACCAAGCCGCTGTTGGCCTAGTCCAATTGAAACATCTTGATCAATTTGTAATGAATTCATATTTTCTTTTAAATCGTTAAAACGGTTAATTCGTGCTTGTTGTTTTGTTGATCTAGCTTTTGCTCCAGTACGCATCCAAGCTAGTTCCTTTTTATATAGCTGTTGTTCTTTATGCTCAGCGGTAACTTCCTGGGCAACTCTTTCAGCCTTTTGAGCAACGAAATCTTGATAGTTACCTTCATACGAGTGTAATTTACCAAATGATAGTTCTAAAATCTGGTTGGCAATTTGATCTAAAAAATACCGATCATGAGTAACAACAATTAAAGCTCCTTTGTACGTTTTAAGGTAACTTTCTAGCCATTCAATAGAACTAAAGTCCAAATGGTTTGTTGGTTCATCAAGAATTAATAAGTCAGGAGCTTGTATGAGTACTTGAGCCAAGCCAACTCTTTTTTTCTGTCCACCAGATAAGGTTGAGACTTTTTGTGTTAAATCCGTTATTTGTAATTGCGTTAGAATTGTTTTAACGTCATTATCGGCATTCCATGCATCTTCACGATTCATACGATCTTCCGCATCTGAGTAACGTTGCTGTAATTTTTCATCTTCAGGATGTTCACTATAGGCTGTTAAAACAGCTTCATAATGACGAATTGTTTCAAAAATAGGTGAAGCTCCTTCAAAAGCGGCTTCCATAATTGTCATATCATCATTTAATTCTGGTATTTGTTTTAAATAACTCATACGATAGTTATTTGGTTTAATTAAATCTCCTGAATCAGCTGGGTCAAGGTCTGTTAATGCATTTAATAACGTTGTTTTCCCTGAACCGTTAGTTCCAATCAATCCGATTCTATCTTTTTCATTAACAATAAAATTTAAATCATCAAATAATGTTTTTTCGCCGTATGTTTTCTTTAAATGTTCTACCCTCAGTGTTTGCATGTAATCACTCTCTTATCTAATTGATTCTCTTTTATAATTTGTATTACTAAGCATGTTTTGTAAAAAAAGAGATTAAATGATATTTAATCTCTTTTTTTACGCTAATTTTAACATTAGTTGCTTAGCCACTTTTAATAATTGAGTTGATTCGTTTGGGACTTCTTCTAGTAAAATACGATTTTCCAATATGGATAAAATTTGGCCTAATTTTTCACCTGGTTGAATACCAACATCTTTTATTAACTGTCGTCCATTAATTGCCATGTCTTTTTTAGACTTAATTGGAAGTGCAGTATAAGCAACTGTCAGCATTTCTGCATCTAAATTACTATTAAATATTGCTGCAACTTCATTTGCAATTAATAATAATTCTAATCCAGTTTCATACATCAGTTCTCGATTAACGGAATCATGAATAATACCGTTAAGTGCTTTGATAACTATTTGAACGTGTGTAATTAACTCATTTGAACTTTTCCATGAGATTAGAAAATGATTAATATTAGTTTCTGTTATCTTTAGAACATGAATAATTAACGACCAAGCAGCTACTTCTGATGTAAGTTTAATTGATTGCATTTTTGACATATCAGTTAGTTCCGATAAATAATTATTAAATTCGGGACAATATTTTACTAAATCTGATTCAACAAAATGTCGAAGTCCAATTTGAGGATTTTTTCCCAACAGTAATTTAATAAATTCAATATGAATCCGTTCAATAGCAATCTTTTTCAATAGTGGTGCATGTTTATTTAATGCTTTCTTCGTTTCCATTTCGATTGTGAAATCTAATTGGCTTGCAAATCTAATTGCCCTCATCATTCGTAAAGCATCTTCATTAAAACGTTCATCAGCAGTGCCAACAGCTCTAATGATGTGATTTTCTAAATCTTGTAGTCCGTTGAACAAATCAATAATCCGTCCATCATGTGTCATTGCTAAGGCATTGATTGTAAAATCACGACGTTTTAAATCTTCTTCTAAAGAGCGTACAAATTCAACATGATCTGGACGTCTAAAATCTTGATAAGTTGATTCTGTTCGAAATGTGGTGATTTCATAACCTTCTCCATGATCTAAAACCATAACAGTCCCATGTTGAATACCTGTATCTACCGTCTTATTAAAAATTTCCTTAATTTCCTCAGGGTATGCACTAGTGGCAATATCAATATCATGGATTGGTAATCCTAAGATAGTATCCCTAACACTTCCTCCGACAAAATATGCTTCAAAACCAGCATTTTCAATGGCTTTAATCACTGGTTCAGCATTAATGAAATCATCCGCAAGATTGGAAACTATCATAATATATTTTCCAATCCAACTAGTAATTCTTTATATTGTCCAATTTTTTCAGTAGCTAATGCAACACCAGACATGAATGAAATACGGTCAAATGAGTCCTGACGAATAGTTAATGCTTCACCCTCGCCACCAAATAAGACTTGTTCATGAGCAACATAGCCTGGTAAACGGACACTATGAATTCTCATGCCTTCAAAGGCTGCACCTCTCGCACCTGGTAATGTTTCTCTTTCATCAGGGTTGCCTTGAATTTTAGGTTTACGAACTTCAGCAATTAATTTTGCGGTATTTAAGGCTGTACCACTTGGAGCATCCAATTTATTATCATGATGCATTTCAATAATTTCAACGTCAGGTAAATACTTAGCAGCTTGTTGCGCAAATTGCATTAATAAAACAGCTGAAATACCAAAATTAGGAGCAATCAATCCACCTAATTTTTCTGTTTTACATAATTGTTTAAGTTCAGCTATATTATTTTCCGATAAACCCGTAGTCCCAATAACTGGTGACATATGTTTCGAAATAGCAAATTTAGTATTTTCGAAAACAACACTTGGGACAGTAAAATCAATCCAAACATCGGAAACTACGTTTATTTCATCTAGCTTATTGAATATTGGGACATTCTCTGTCTTATAGTCAGTAATTTCATTTATATTTTTTTCTGTAGCTGTAGTACTATAGACTCCAACTAATTCAAATAATGGATTTTCTAAGATCATATTTGTTGTAGTGGCACCCATTCGTCCTTTAAATCCAGCAACCAAAACTTTAATCATAGTAATCCTCCTCATCTTTAATTAATACAATCTAGTTTAACAGATTTATACTAGATTTAAAATGATAGTCAGCAGACATTCATCGATAATATGGTATGATATTTATATTGAATTTATTTCAGGGGGTAGAACTAATCTTAAAAAATGAACGAATTAAAATAATCGATTTAGTAATGATTGCGTTAGGTTGTTGTTTTTATGCATTTGGATTAGCAACCGTTAATATAACAAACCATCTTGCTGAAGGTGGTATAACCGGAGTTACTTTAATTTTACGTTATTGGTTTCATATTGATCCTGCGTATTCAACAATTGCAATTAATGTTCCATTAATCCTTATTGGTTACCGTTTTTTAGGTAAACGATCATTAGTCTATACTATATATGGAACAATAATGTTATCTCTTTTCTTATGGATTTGGCAACGTGTTCCGATTCAAATTAATGTAAATGATGATTTGTTTTTAGCAGGTATCCTTGCTGGTGCTTTTGGTGGCCTTGGGTCAGGCTTAGTATATCGTTTTGGTGGTACTACTGGTGGAACTGATGTAGTGGCTCGAATTTTTGAAAAAACACGTGGTATTCAAATGGGTAAGACAATTCTTGCCCTTGATATTGCTGTTTTGGTCATATCACTTAGCTACTTAGATTTAAGGCATATGATGTATACCCTACTAAGCTCATATGTTTTCTCAAAAATTGTTAACTTCACTCTTGAAGGTAGTTATTCTGGACTTGGCATCTTAATAATTAGTGACCAATATCAAATTATAACTAATGAAATTTGGGATAAATTAGGCAGAGGTGTTAGTTACATCAATGGTGAGGGATCTTATTCTCGCCAAAATAAAAAAATGATTTATGTTGTTATCAACCGTAATGAACTTCATCAGTTGAAGGAAATATTACAAAACCAGGATTCAAATGCTTTTGTTTCAATTAGTAGTGTTAATGAAGTACTGGGACAAGGGTTTAGTTTTAATCGACAAAAAAAGAATAAAATCACTAATATCACTAATATCTTTAATAAATGATTGGTCTTGCGCACTGCGATTTTTGCAGTGCGCTTTATTAGTGTGATATAGTTAAAGTAACTTATTGTTTATTACTAAAGGAGGCAATTAAATGAATTATCCCTATCAAAAAGCTTTTAATTTATCATTAGAATCCAACTCTTTGTCCCCATCAACAATTTTAGAATATAACTACGATATTCATGATTTTTTTAACTATCTTCTAAATTTTAATGATGCATTCTCTAATTCAATAATGGTTGAAACTATCTTAGAATCAGACGTTCGTCAATATTTAACTATGCTTCAAGATAAAAGAAATATTAAAAATTCAACATATACTAAGGTTTTATCGCATCTGAATGGTTATTTTAAATATTTATTTACCCATCAGATAAATACTCATATTCCAACATTAATGTTAAAAGGGAAAAAAAATATCGCAAATTCTGTTATAACCTTCAATTGGTTAATAGACTTCGACTCTTATCTTTTAAATTCAGAAATTAGCTACTATTCTCGACTTGTTTTATTAATGACACGGCATTTCTTTAAAATTTCAGAAATCTTACAACCTGGTTTTTTCGTTAGCTTTAAACAATTAACATTTACGGAAACAGAGGAATTATTTTTGAAGCAATTCAATACCTATATTAAACAACTACAAATTTTACAAAACTCCAACGATTGCTTTTTAAAACTGCGTAAAAATGTTGAAGCACCTTTATTATCTTTACCTGGTCTACATAAATTTTTAAAGAAAGATTTACAATTTATTGCGCCAAATGTTTCACCACGTCTGCTGTACCAGTCAGCTATTTGTTTTTCTATTCTCACTAACAATACGATGACAGATTCAGAAATTATGATGACGTTAAGAATTGATCCAAATTCACTTTTATACTACCGTCATTTAATTATTGAACAAAAATTAATCATATAAACCTTAAAAGAGCAACAAAAAGGAGCTAGAAAAATTCTAGCTCCTTTTTGTTGCCCAAATATTTTTAAATTATGCTACTTTTCGCCATAACTTTATCTAACCAATAGTCTTAATAATTCGTGCTGGATTACCTGCGATTAAAACATTATCAGGTACATCTTTTGTTACCACACTACCAGCACCAACGACGACATTATTTCCAATCGTGACACCAGGTAAAACAATCACTGATCCACCAAACCAACAATCATCACCAATTGTAATTGGTGCATCATATTGCCATCCTTCACGACGTAAATTTTTGTCCATAGAATGATGATTAGGTGTATATAACTGACAATTAGGCCCAATGAAACAGTGTTCTCCAATTGTTATTTGTCCTGCACTTAAAATCTGTAAATTAGAATTAATAAATGTGCCTGACCCTATTTTTAACATTTCCGGCCATTCTATAGTTGAAATTGGAAAATATATTTCAGCAGATTTTTCCATATTAGGTAAAAATTCTTTAAGCATTTTATCTGCATCATTCGTATCATGAGCCGCCAATTTATTTATTTTATAAATAGTTTGTGCACTTGTTTTAACAGTTTTTTGAGCCCATTCTTCTTTAGAATATTGGTACCAATCGCCATCTATAATTTTCTCAGTAATACTTTTTTTACTCAATCGTTCAATTTCTTTTTCGTTTAAATCTTTCATGTCCCTACCCCCGATATATAATTTTAGATAATTAATCGCCATTTAAACAACATTACCTATCTAAAATTATATCCTTAATAGCAATTAAAAAGCAAAAAATAATAATATCATTTATAAATATACCATCATAAATTCTATAATCTCTTTTCAAAAATTAAATTTTGGTCATTTTGTTCTATAAAGTGATAATTATTAGTCTTAGCTACTTTCAAACTTTTTATATTATTCAAATCTAGTATTATTTTTAATTTTTTTAACTTATATTCCTTTATAGCTAGTTTCTCAAGTTCTGTTAAGGCCTTTGACATTATTCCGCGTCCTACATACGACTTGTCTAACCAATAACCAACCTCAGCAGTTCCCATATGTAAATCTATTCCATGTAAATCAATCATGCCAACGATATTCTTATTAATTTTTATAGCGAAAATTAATTTAGTTTCATCCTTAAAAGAGTCTCTTAAAAAAATTATTTCATCATTAATCGATTTCATAGCATTAACCCATGGAAGCCACTCACTTAATTCAAGACGATTACGACTAATTAAATTAAATATTTCAGTACTATCTTCTAATTTTGGTATCACTATCTGATTTGTAATCATTTTACTTCCCCTTCTTTAAGCAAATCTTACAAATTGCTAACAAAAAACGCTTATACCAAAAGAATGATATAAACGTTTTATTTTAATAATTTATATCATTTTGAATATCAATAATTTCTTGATCATCAGGTACTAAAGCTAAGTAATGTTTAATTGCGTCCTTTAACTCCTCTTGTCGTCCGTTCTCTCTAAAAATAAATATAACAGATCTTAAAAAGTCAACTTGATTAGTAAAATAAGGGTATGCTTCTAAATAATTTTCTTCAGCTTTATCATAATCTTCAAGTCTTTCATATGAAATAGCTAAATTCCAAAATATTTGAGGATCTACATCTCCGTCGCTCTTGATATCTTCTAGTAATTTAATATCTTCATCATCACGTTCTTGCTTAACTAATAAATTACTTAATTGTAATAATATGCCAGTATTATCTGGATTAATATCAATTGCTTTATTTAAATACTTTTCAGCTTGCTTCTCATCGTCCAATTTTAAGGCAACAGTCGCTGCCTGTTCATACAATGTATCATTTACCTCGTCAACCGCTAACCCTTCTTGATAGACAAGTAAAGCATCATTCAATCTATTCTCATCTGAAAGTGCTTGACCAAGAATTGGATATAAGGATGTATACGAAGGATCTTCTTCCTTCAAATCATAAAGAATATCAATTGCTTTTTGTTGATCATTTAATTGTAGATAGGTTAAACCCATCTGTAACTTAGTATCAGAGTCCATATTTTCTAAATGAATTTGTTCTAAATATGCCATTGCTTTTTCAAACTGCCCACTGTTTGCGTAACTAACACCTAATCTTTGTACTAAGTTAACCTGTGACAGTTCAGTCTGTCCTGATTTAATTAATTCAAGATAAAATCCGATTGCCTGACTAAATTGTTTTGTATTAAAATATAGTTCGCCTAAAGCAAATTGGATAACTTCTTCTTCAGGAGCCAACTTATATGCAGTTAATAATTTATTTTCACTAACTTCAAACATACCTTGTGTCTGATATAAATCGGCAGCAACCATAAGAGACTGAAGATAAGCTTCTGAATCTTCTTCAATTTCTGACAAATAGTTAAGTGCTTCATCAGATTTTCCTTCACTAATTGCAATATCTGCCAGGAATGTTTTTAAAGTATCTTCTTCTGGATATTTTTCTAATAATCTTTCATAAGTACGTTTAGATTGAGCTAAAAAACCTAAGCTATATAACTCTTCTGCTAAACTAAATAATGTTGCATCATTGTCTTTTCTTAATGCTCTGGCAAATTCTTTCATTGCCTCATCAATTTGTCCTTCGTCCAAGTAGTCTAGCATAATTTCTGAATGCGTCATTAAATAACTTCCCTTCATTATTAAATTAATATGGTTTAGTTTAATCTATCATACACACAATAGCTAGTAATCTCGTACATAACTATTGTCTATAAAATAAATTATAGATTGAAAAAGCTAGTACAAAATGAATTGTACTAGCTTTTTCTAAGTATTATTTAACAGAATCCTTTAAAGCTTTACCTGGTTTAAATGCAGGTACTTTACTTGCAGGGATTTGAATTTCTTCACCAGTTTGTGGGTTACGACCTTTACGAGCAGCGCGTTCACGTACTTCAAAGTTACCGAAACCGATTAATTGAACTTTTTCACCTGTAGCTAATGTGCTTTGGATTGAACCAAATACAGCATCAACTGCGACAGTAGCATCTTTTTTTGTCAATCCTGTTTCTTTTGCAACATTTTCGATTAATTGTGCTTTGTTTGCCATAATGTTTCACCTCCCCTAAAATGTGTCCGAATATTTAAAAATATTCAGCCATTATTATTTAAAATAAATAATAATAATAGAACCAGAGATTACTCTACTAATTCTTTATTTAAGATACCATACAAAACGTATTACATCAAGGTATTTAACTACTTTAGCAGAAAAAAAGATGGCATGGTAGCGTTTTATCAATTTGAATTATTTTCTTCTTCTTTCAATAACATGAATTGGTGTTCCTTCAAAATCAAACGATGTTCTAATTTGATTTTCTAAGAAACGTTCATATGAAAAATGCATCAAATCAGTATCATTAACAAATACAACGAATGTAGGTGGTTGTATTGCTACTTGTGTTGCATAGTAAATTCTTAAACGTTTTCCATTATCAGTTGGCGTTGGATTATGGGCTACTGCATCCATAATGACATCATTTAATACTGAAGATGTAATACGACGACTATGATTTTCATTTACGCGTTTAATTAATTCGGGTATCTTAGATAATCGTTGCTGTGTAATTGCAGACACAAAAATAATAGGAGCATAACTAAGATATGCAAATTCTTGACGTATATTAGCCTCAAAATCAGATAATGAATGATTATCTTTTTCAAGAGTATCCCATTTATTTACGACGATAATGATACCACGTCCTGCTTCATGGGCATACCCTGCAACTCTCTTATCTTGTTCCCGAATACCTTCTTCAGCATTTAACACAACTAAAACAACATCTGAACGATCAATAGCACGCATGGCACGTAGTACAGAATACTTTTCAGTATTTTCATATACTTTTCCGCGTTTTCTAATACCAGCTGTATCAATCATTGAGAACATATCGCCCTCTTCAGTATCAAAAGCTGTATCAATTGCATCACGTGTAGTCCCTTCAATAGGTGAAACAATAACACGATTTTCACCCAGGATTGCATTCACCAATGAAGACTTACCCACGTTAGGACGACCAATCAAACTAAACTTAATTCGACTGTCATCTTCATCAGGAATATTTTCAGGGAATTTCTTTGTAATCTCATCCAATAAGTCACCAACCCCAAGGCCATGACTACCAGAAACTGGAAATGGTTCTCCAAATCCTAATGAATAGAAATCAAAAATATCTTGTCTAGACTCGGGATTATCAACTTTATTAACCGCTAAAATAACTGGCTTATCAGAACGATATAAAATTTTAGCCACTTTCTCATCAGCATCCGTTACGCCTTCTTTTACACTTACAAGAAAAACAATAACATCAGCTTCATCGATTGCGATTTGTGCTTGTTCAGTGATTTGCGTCAAAAAGGGTTCATCACCGATATCGATACCACCAGTATCAATCAAGCTAAATTTTTGCGCTAACCACTCACTATGAGCATAAATACGATCTCGTGTAACACCAGGAGTATCCTCAACAATTGAAATTCTTTCCCCGGCTATTCTATTAAAAACTGTGGACTTTCCAACATTAGGACGTCCAACAATTGCTACAACAGGATTTGCCATAGATAGTACCTCACTCTCTAAATATCTTTTGTAATAAATAATAAAAACGACTGAACTACAGTTCAGTCGTTACTTAAAAATAATATTTTAATTATTTGTTAGTATCTGCATCTTCTAATGCTTTACCTAAAATATCACCAAGTGTGAAACCAGTACTTTCTTCTGGCATACCACTCATTGTTGATTTAGGAGCTTTAGCTTTTGGTGCAGCTTTTTTAACTGTTTTTTTCTTTTCAGGTTTTTCTTCTGTTGCTGGTTTTTCTTCGAGAGCTTTAATTGATAAAGCTAAACGATGTTCTGCTGGATGTACTTCAAGTACTTTAACTTGAACAGCTTGGCCAGTTTTTAAAACTTCGCCTGGTGTAGCAATATGTGTGTAAGAAATTTGTGAAATATGAACTAATCCTTCAATTCCAGGCATAACTTCAACAAATGCACCAAATGTCGTTAAACGTTTAACAGTACCATCTAAGACGTCATCTACATGGATATCATTTTCAACATTATCCCATGGTTGAGGTAATGTTTGTTTGATTGATAATGAAATACGATTCTTATCTAAATCGATTGCCAATACTTTAACTTTAACTTCTTCACCAACTGATAAGACATCTTCTGCCTTAGAAATACGGTTGTAAGAAATTTCTGAAATATGAACAAGTCCATCAATACCACCAAGATCAACAAATGCACCGAAGTTAGTTAAACGGGCAACTGTTCCTGTTACAACTTCACCAACTGTTAAAGTTTTAAGAGTTTCTACTTTTTGAGCATCTCTTTGAGCTTTAACAATTGCTTTATGTGATAAGATTAATCTATTTTCAGTTGGGTCAATTTCAATAATTTTGAAATCTAATGTTTGATGGTTATATTTTGATAAATCTTCAACAAAACGATCATCAATCATTGAAGCGGGTACGAATCCACGCACACCAGCATCAGCAACTAATCCACCTTTAACAACTTGTGTTACTGTAGCTTCGATTGTAGCATCATCATCAGCTAATTTTTGTAAGTCATTCCAAACTTCACGTTCAGCAATTCTTCTTTGTGATAGTAAGTAACTACCACCTTCTTTATCGCCACCGATACTTGAAATAACAACTAAATCCATAACGTCACCAATTTTGACAACGTCTTCTGTTTCTTCACCAGCTTTAAGTGCTAGTTCTTTAGCTGGTACAACACCTTCAACACCGGCGCCTTCAATACCAACAATGACTTGTTTAGCATCATCGATAGCTAAAACTTCACCTTTTATAACAGAACCAACCTTAACTTCACTTACACTATTTAATGCTTCTAGTAAATCATTATTTTCTTCAATATTACTCATGGACAATGTCCTCCTTAGCGAATAAACTCTATTTATTATTTTAGCTGAAATGAAGAGTAATTACTAGTGCTAATACTCATTTTTCACATTTTATTTTATTATTTGTTAATTATATCCATAATTTTCTGTACGACCCCATCAATATTCATTGAAGTCGTATCTACAAGTATAGCATCTTTTGCCTGAATAAGCGGAGAAATTTCACGTGTAGAATCTTTTCGATCTCGTTCGGCAATTTCAAACTCTAAAACATCAAGTGTTGTATTAATACCCTTAATTTGATTTTCCTTAAATCGGCGAAGAGCACGTTCTTTAACACTCGCAACTAAGAATATTTTAACTTCAGCATTTGGTAATACTGTCGTTCCGATATCACGACCATCCATAACAATTGATCCATCTTCGGCAATTTCTTGTTGTCTTTTAACTAATTCCTTGCGTACACCTTCTTGAGCAGCAACCGTTGAAACATTATTAGTTACCTCAGGTTGCCTAATTGCTTGTGTTATGTCTATATTGTTTATATAGACTAATTGTTCTGGATTTGCTGGTTTAAAAGAAATTATTGTATCTTTTAATAGACTAACTAACTTATCATCATTATCCAGCGCAACATTCTTTGCCATTGCTTCAAAAGTAATTGCTCGATACATTGCCCCAGTGTCGCAATAAACATAATTTAATTTTTTAGCAACTAATTTAGCGACAGTGCTTTTTCCTGCGGATGCCGGTCCGTCAATTGCAATTTGGATATTATTTTTCATCAAGTAATTCCTCCATAAAAATGGGATTGATTAGATATCAATCCCATATGTATATTATTTAACTCTTATTTTTTGTCCTGCACTAATAGAAGTAGTCAACCCTGGATTCATTTGTAGAAGTTGTTCTGTAGTTAACCCATTGTTTGCTGCAACACGATATATGCCTTGTCCTGCTTCGACAGTTACATATGACTTTGAAGATGCACTTGATGAACTATCAGAGCTGGTTGATTCACTAGACGCTGAGCTAGAGCTTGAATTAGTGCTAGAACTAGCTTTCTCTTTTGATTCAGAGCTAGCTTTTTCTTTTGATGCTTTTTCTTTCGATTCAGAACTAGCTTTTTCTTTTGATTCAGAGCTTTTCTTAGCACTTGAGCTAGAACTATCAGAATCATCAGTTTTGGTAACTATTTTTTTACTTACTGAACTCTCGCTTGTGGTTCTATCTTCTGGTTGGTATACTTTGTTACTTTCAACAATATAAAAAGCAATCGTTCCAATAATAATAGCTACAAAAACAACTAATAACCCCGTAGTTAATAATGAACTATTTTTACTTTTACGTCTATTCGCTGATCGAGAATAATTTCCATTATCGTCTCTATCGTCTTCGAATGATTTTTCCCAAGGCTTTTTTTCTGAATTATCTTTTTTATCACTCATTTTTCAATCCTCCTAAAAACAATTATCATTATTTTACCATAATAATCCAAATTATTCTCAAGATAATTTAAACAATCTTGAAATAATATTATCTGTTGATTGAATTAACTGCTTGTCATCATTTTTGATTATCTTTTTTTCTAATCCAATCTTTTGAAGTACATCCACATTAAATAACGCTGAGCAACAGAATTCATCATGTTCTATTAATTTCGATTCTCCAAAATGGTTTAAAATTTGTTGCTTTCGACAATTACTTGAATTAACAAACATTATCATATTTTGTAATCCAGTTTCTTTTTCAATTTTCCTTTGTCTAAAAAGGAACTGCACCTCTTCAACTGAGCTTTGTTTCTCATAGTAATAATCTAACAGTTTACCTTTTTCTTCTCCAAGACCAACTAATTCCTTATGTTTTTTAAAATACATCCTAATAAAATCATCATCTGGAATGGTTAAATCAATTAAGTTTCTTTGTAGAAACACATCATTTTCTTGAGAAAAAACAATTGCGATACTCTGCTGGCCATCTCGTCCAGATCGGCCAAATTCTTGTACGTAGCTTTCAAAATCAGCGGGCATATGATAATGGATAACGTATCTAATATCTTTCTTATTAATACCCATACCAAAAGCGCTTGTTGCACATATAACATCTATTTGATTTTCCATAAATTGTCTTTGTACCGTATACCTTGCCATATCATTCAAGTCAGCATGGTACGGTTCAGACCTTAATCCAGTGTTATTATTTATTAAATCTGAGACCTCATTTGCCTTTTTCTTGCTCGAGAAATAAACGATTCCAACACCCTTGATTTTATTCAATAAATTTAATAATTGCTTATTTTTATCAGATTCATCATGCACTTTTAAGACACTTAAAAAAATATTACTTCTATTAACCGATTTAATGATTTTATGAAAATCTCGACCTTCTGTTTTTAATTGTGTCATAATATCATTCTGAATATTTAGTGCAGCTGTGGCTGTCAACGCCAAAACGCAAGGTGTACCAAGTTTCACAATTGCATTATTCAAATCCAAATAATCAGGCCTAAAATCTGGTCCCCAAGTGGAGATACAATGTGCCTCATCTACAACAAATAGTGATACATCTATTTGTTTAAGGGCATTTATCACTTCAAATTGACTTAGCATTTCAGGAGATAAATAAACAAATTTATAAGATTGTATATTTTTTAACACATATTTTTTTTCAGAATAACTCAATATTGATGTTAATCCAATAGCTGTCCCATTACCACGAAAATTAAATTGACTAACTTGATCTTGAATTAAAGATAACAACGGTGAAACGATAACTGTCGTACCATTCATAAGATAGCCAGCTAACTGATAACACAATGATTTCCCAGTCCCTGTAGGTAGTACTGATAACGTGTCTTGACCAGATAAGATAGTTTCTATGGTTTCTTCTTGGCCTATCATAAATGAATCGAATCCAAAGTATTCCATCAATTTTTCTTTTAAATTAATTTTGGACATCTATTTTACTCCTATAAATTTGATACAAACGATAATCGAAAAAATTTATATCAGGTTTCTTATTTTGTATTATTTTAAAAGGTACTTGATCAATATCTCTCCCCATAATTTCAGATAAATCATTAACTATTTTTTTTGTTAAAAAAGTATCAAATGGAAATTTTTCACTAATCATTGCTAATTCAAGTAAATGTTCAAAAATTGTACTAGTCTTCAATCCTCTACTTTTAGCCACATCATTAACAGATAGGCCCATAGTAATTAATCTCATCGTTTCCTTTGCACTTTCAGAAATAATTCCTGTTTTTAGAATTGACTGAACTAATTCTTTGAACACACTTTGTTTTTGCTCCTCAATCCAACTAGCAAAAAAATTTATTGTATCTCTGTATATTAATTGAATCTCCATTTCTGATAGATTCAACTCATTTGCTAACTGTTTATTGGTCAATCCATTAAGATTATGACCAATTAATTTGTTCATAAATATTAAACTAGAATTTGTATCAATTTTTTGCACGAACAATCGTAATTCTAAATTAACTTGTTTTGTTAGTATTGTTTTGTCATTATTAGAAATCCATTTTTTGATATTAAATTTAGTTAATTCGGATGTTACGACAGGATAATAATGACGATTAACAAAGCTAAGTTCAGATACAACTTGTATAGCTAAAATACAAGTTTCTGACCATTCATTAAATTTATATTGATTTATTAATTTAGGGTGCTTAATTTGATATAAATCGCTTTTCGCTTTTTTTTGTCGAATTAAACCATTTTGCGTTAACCGAACTTGCCCATTAGATTCAGTGAGTAATTTATTTTGTTTCAACTTAGAAAGTATTTTTTGATATATTTCATTTGTAAATTGAGGATCAATACTAAAATAATCTAGCAAATCATAACGCATTCCCCAATATATATTGGAAACAGTATTCCGACCTGTAATAATGCTAAATATTACATTAGGTCGCCGATATTCGACATTAAACATTTGTAAGAGATAATCTTCAACCATAAAATACCATCCTTATAAAATAAAATGAGGAAGAATCACTTAAGAATTCTCCCTCATTAATTATACTATAGTTGTTTATATTTTTTATTATTTAACTGAACCCAACCATACATTCTCTGATATAAAAGACTAAATAACCCAACGACCAGAATTCCTTTTATAATATTAAAAGGAACAATACCAACAATAACGTACTTGGATACTGACATTCCGATATTCATACCGATAACATTCAAGTACACTGGTAGAATTACAAAATAATTTGCAATAGATAATACAGCAGTTAGTACAAAGGTACTCACTAAAACTGCCAAAATACTCTTTCCAAGTGTTGGCTTAAGGTTTCCTTTACCTTTGAGAAGATAATATGCTGGAAATGATACCGCCATTGATGCTAAGAAATTACTTCCAACACCTATCAAGCTGGCAATATCTGTTCCAGTTGAAACTAGATACAGCAATGAACGAACGACGGCAACCATCACACCGCTCATTGGTCCCAAAATAAAAAATCCAATTAAAATTGGTAAATCACTAAAATCAATTTTTAAATACGGAAAAATTACTGGGAAAGATAAAAACATTAATACGTATGAGATTGCAGCTAAGAACGCTGTAATCACAACTTTATAAACTGGTGACCGATTCATACTAGAAAACCTCCTGGAAGGCCATCTTCAATGAAGAACCTTTCAAGTAAATAAAAATGAACGCCATTAATCACTAAAGATTAACAGAGTTCATTTGAAATTACTTACTCAAATAAGCCCTATCTTCTTTATCCAGACTTTAACTGTCGGTACTGGAATTACACCAGTCCAGCCACATATACAATGTGGGTCGCGGACTATAACCGCCGGTCGGGAATTACACCCTGCCCCTGAAGACGAACCAAATATTTTATTACGCTACAAAATATAACATAGGATAAAATAAGTTACAATTATTTACGCTCGGCGATACTTTTCAATGCATGAACTTCTTCTTCAGATAACTCACGGTATTGACTCGAAGTTAATCCATATAAATCTAAGAATCCATAAGTTTCACGTTTTAATTTTTCCACTGGATGTCCGACCTCTGCCAACATATTTTTAACTTGATGATTTCGGCCTTCATGAATTGTTAATGAAACAATTGCTTTTTGCTTATTTTTATCTGCTGAAATAATTTTTGAATGAGCAGGAGCCGTTTTCTTACCATCAATTACAATTCCTTGACGTAACGTTTTTAAATCATCATTAGATGGAATACCATTCACTTTAGCGACGTAAGTTTTGTCAATCTTATACTTTGGATGAGTCATTTTGTTGGCTAACTCACCATCATTTGTCATTAATAATAATCCAGAAGTATCATAATCTAATCGACCGACTGGATAAATTCTTTCCCTTACACCTGGAAAATAATCCGTAACAACCTTACGATCTTTATTATCCTTAACAGCCGAAATAACTCCTCTTGGTTTGTAGAATAAATAATAGACTAATGGTTCTTCATTTAAACGAATACCATCAACTTCAATTTTATCTTCACTTGTGACCTTAATACCCAACTCACTTGCAACCTTACCATTCACCTTAACATGACCTTCTGAAATCATTTTTTCGGATTGTCTTCGTGACGCAACACCTGATTGCGCCATAACTTTTTGTAATCTTTCTGCCTCTGCCATATTATTCCTCATTTTCTTGTAATTTTTCGTTAAAATTATTTAAAAAAAGTTTACCTATTTCTCCATCAAAATCTTGATTTTCACTAATCACTGGAAGTTCTTTTAGTTCAGTTAATCCAAAATAATTTAAAAATTGCGTCGTTGTTACATATATAATAGGTCTTCCTGGTACATCAAGACGTCCATTTTCACGAATTAGATCTAAAGCAATCAATTTTTGCAGTGATCCTGAACTTTGAACTCCTCGGATATCATCAATTACAAGTCGTGTCACTGGTTGTTTATAAGCAATGATAGCTAGCGTTTCCAGTGCTGCATTAGAAAGTCTTCTTGAATTAGGATTTTCAAAATAATCTTTAATTAAATCTGCTAATTTCTCTTTTGTTACTAATTGATAACAATCATTATATTGAATTAGCTCCAAGCTAGAATTTATATCATTTTTATACTTTAATGATAATTTTTCAAGTTGTTCTTTAACTGCTGATTTCAATAATCCAGTTAATCTAGATAATTCTGCTAGAGATATTCCTTGATCCCCACTCACAAATAAAAGTCCTTCAATATTTGCTAAATGACTCACCTTCGTACCTCCTTAATACAATAATCTATGGTTCAATTTTTAAAATCTGAATCATTTCATGGCTATTTGCTTGTTTCAATTTAATTTGGTTTAATTTTGAAAGTTCTAATATTGCCAGAAAAGTAACAACAATTTCATCAACCGTTGTTGTTATTTCAAAAAAATCACTAAATATTAAACTCTTATTTGAATTTAGAATGATTTTTTTTATTTCTGATATTTTATCAGAGAGTGATGCTAGTTGCACATTAATTTTTTTCTCAATTGGTTGATGATTTATTTGCTTTATTAAAACTCTTTTAAAAGCATTCTCAAGTGTTTCTAAATCCAGGCCAGGTATATCAAGTTGAGGTTTATCAAATCTATTTTTAGGAATACTACTTTGTTCCTTAGAAAAATAATTCGCACGTTTATTTTCCCTGACGCTCAACTCTCCAGCCGCCTCTTTAAAAATTTGATATTCAATTAATTGTTCGACTAGACTTGCCCTTGGATCAGTTTGAGTTTCCTCTACATTGGAAAATTCTGCCGGTAATAACATTTGACTCTTAATTTTCATCAACGTTGAAGCCATCACTAAATATTGACCAATCACATCTAATGACATATTCGTAGTATCTTTAATAATAGTTAAATATTGCTCTGTTATTTCTGAAATTTGAATATCATAAATATCCATCTCAGAATCTTTGATTAAATGCAGTAACAAATCAAGTGGTCCTTCAAAAGAGGTTAATTTTAATGTTACCTGACTAATAGATTTAAATTTTTGACTCATTTTTTTGCATTTCCCATTTTTCAATTAATTTTGTAGTATCAATTGTACCCATGATTTTTTTATCAGGATATAGCGATAATACAGCGTTCAGAATCAAAAAACTAACTTTTTTATGTCTTTCATCTGGACTCAATGATATTGCCCGAACTACGACAACGTTGCCATCATTTTCAATACCAACTATACCAGTAAAATTACCTGCCTCATTTTTCCAAAGATACAAATCTCGATTTTCTGTATCTTGATAACCTTTAATTGCTAAATTAATTCTAGTAACATCCTTCAAGTCAGGTATAAATGACAACAAGCCCATCGCAATTTTTTCATAATCATTCTTATACTTAATAAGCATTATTGTTCTCCTCTACACGCACGGCATTCATGAGACAATTCATATATTTAAAAATAACTAATATACTTGTTTGTTACCGATATATTAATTTAACGTTGAACTAATAAATTATATTTTCAAATAATTTTATTTATTATCTCTTACCTACTAAAATAGTTTTCTATTAATCATCTGTTTCGTTAATTAATTCATCATTATTAGTTTCAAATTCCTCAGGCATTTTTATTAAAATAAGATTACCATCTTCTTGTTTAACATAACGCTCTTTTAGCAGATGTCCAACAGCTCTCTTAAATTGACCTTTGCTGATACCAAAATATTCTTTAATGTCTTCTGGATTACTTTTATCAGTAAAAGGTAATGTTTTTTCATCATTATGACTTAATGCAGCAATCAACATTGCTGCATCATCACTAATTGCTTCATAGGCACGTGGTTTGATAGATAGATTAATTGTACCGTCAGTTCTAATTCCAATTACACGTCCTTCTAATACTTGACCTAATCTAGGTTCATTAAATCTTTCAGATGGATGGATAAATCCAAGATAATCATCATCAGTAATTACAAAAGTTCCAATCATTTTTAAGCGAATAACTGTAAATTTCATATTTTTATTTTTTAATGAGTCATCAGGTTTCTTAGCAATTGATCGAAACATTTCTTCGTCCGCAACATCACCCCAAATACGATCTTTGGCATCAATTTTAAGTCCAACCATTAATCGATCACCAGCTTTTGGCCAAAGTGATTTCATTTCTGGTAAATCATCTAGTGAAACTGCTACATCTTTGTCTGGTAAACCAATGTCAACGAAGACACCTAAATCTCTTCTAACTTTTACAACGTCTCCGAATGCATATTGATCAATGCCAGCTCTAGGAATTATTGTTGATAAACTCAAATCATGATCTTCGTTCTCATACACAAAGCCTGTAACCATCGAACCGTTCGCTAATTGACTGTTTTTTTCATCTTTCAATAAATGCATTGTTATACTATCTTTTTGTACTAAAAATTCTGTATCATTCTCATCAGTTACCATTGCGGTAACAACTTGTCCCATTATTGAACTCATTTATTTCTCCCATTCAAAAAAATATTATTTTATATTTCTTTATTCATATTTTAAAATTACATACTCACATTTTACCTGATATTAGGCTTAATAGCCAATTGAATAGAAATATTGTGTAATAAAAAAGGGGCTGTGACATAAGTCTCTTCAATATGATATTAAACAAGTCTCCCGAAATCTTTTTTGATTTCGGGAGACTTGTTTCTTTTTACTACTTTTTAATATATTATCTAATTAGAAAAATAAAAAGGAACACTGGCCTTCGACCCCCAATGCTCCTTAATTTAATCCTCGAAAGGACTTAAAAATGCAAAATTATTATAACATAAATCAGACTTGTTTAGCCATCTCAACTGACTATATACCAGAAAAGAATAACACTGCGTGTTATATCAATACGCTAATCGAAAAATTAGAAATAAAAGAACCTTATCTTTTTGGTCGCCCCCGTGAATATAATCTTTCAGCTTTATTGAAGTTATATCTTTTTGCTATAACTCGAGGTGTTTTTAGTAGTCGTCGGGTCGCCTTACTAGCACAAGAAAATTTATCGGCACGTTGGTTAACACAAGAGCAAATGCCATCTTACCGAACTATTGTCCGATTTAGAACGTCGAATGAATTAACTGATTTAATTGATCGCAGTTTAGATACCTTAGTCGAATATTTACGACAACAAAATATGATTAGTGATGCCATCTTTATTGATGGTACTAAGGTTTTGGCTAATGCTAATAAATATAGTTTTATTTGGAAAAAGAATACAATACGTTTTGATCAAATGAATCGCGAAGCGATTTTAGAGCTACTAGTTGAATTAAAAACAGCGCATGCTGCTTGTAAAGTCCCAGAAGGCTCCAATCTAACACTAGAAATGATTGAAGAAGTTATCGATCGACTTGATCAGAAATTAGTAGCATTAGACCAGGAAGTTTCAAGAACTAAGAAGATAAGTCCCAATCCAGCTAAAAGAATTCGAAGAACCCTAAAATCTAAGAAGAATCAATTAACTAAACGCCAACATAAATTAAGTGAACATGAAGCACAAATGAAAATATACGGTACTCGAAATAGCTATTCTAAAACTGATCATGATGCAACTTTTATGCGTATTAAAGAAGATCCAATGTTAAATGGTCAACTTAAGCCAGCTTATAACTTACAAATTGCGACCAGTAACCAATTTATTTTGGGCTACCAATTATTTCAAAATCCAACAGATACTAGAACACTTCAACCGTTTCTTAAAACGTTAAGTACTCATAATAAATTAGATAAATACATTGTTGCCGATGCCGGATATGGATCAGAATCAAACTATCGTTTCATTGAAGATGAATTACCAAATCAAACTGCTATAATTCCTTACGGTACCATGATTAGAGAACAAAGCAAAAAATGGCGAACTGATGATAGAAAAGTTATGAACTGGGATTATCATGAAAATAATGATTACTATATTGATCCGCACGGCGTGCGATTTAACTTTAAAGCGTATCGGAAAAGAACCGATAAATATGGAATAGTTCGTGAATTTAAAGAATATCAAGCAGAGTTACTAGATGAGAATCAGATAATTATTCCTGCGGCTAAAACACTTAGAGGTGCACGTCGTAAGATTCAAGTTAACGGATCTTGGGAATATTTTAAGGCACAACAATGTGAACGACTTTCTGAACCAGAAACGGGTCAAATTTACGCGCACCGTAAAATTGATGTAGAATCCGTTTTTGGTCGAATGAAGGCCTCTTTGCCGTTCAATCAATTTCTATTGCGAGGGATTGAGAAGGTTAAAAAGGAAGCAGGTTTGATAGTAATGGCATTAAATATCCAAAAATTAGCCAGTTTAGGAGGTAAATAATACTTCTGTTTTCTATATTTTTTTAAATAAAAAGAAATAAGGCTCCAGAAATCAAAAAATGATTTCCGGAGCCTTATTTTGAACTTTATTGAAGGGACTTATGTCACAGCCCCTTTTCCAATTTTAAAATATTCAAGTAAGGATTGATACAACCTGATCAATATTATCTTAATTAGTCAATTATATTCATGATTAACCCAATAACATTTTTCGTCACCAATGTCTTACCGATATACTAACTTAGGTTCATCATGTACTTGAACCTTAATATAATTAGTCTACTAATTGAACTTTCAAACTGTTTGTTGTTCCTTTTTCACCAACTGGAAGACCAGCAGTGATTAAGATAAGGTCACCTTTTTTAGCGAAACCTAATTCTTTAGCTTTTTCAGTTGCTAAACTAAACAATGCATCTGTTGATGCTGGTTTTTCAGCAATGATTGGGTGAACACCCCAGTTAACTGATAAACCATGACGAGTTTGTTCGTCAAAAGTAATAGCTAAAATATCTGAGTCAGGACGGTATTTAGAAATCATACGTGCTGTTTGACCAGATTTTGTAGCAGCGATGATAGTTTTAATACCTAAGCTATCAGCTGTTTCAGCAACAGCACGACCAATAGTTTCAGTAACATCATTTTTGTCAAATTCATTTAATGCAAATGAGCTATGTGCACGCAATGCATTTTCAGATTTTTCATCAATACGAGCCATTGTTGCAACTGATTCTACAGGGTAGTCACCATTAGCACTTTCACCTGAAAGCATTGTTGCATCTGTTCCATCAAATACGGCATTAGCAACATCAGATGCTTCAGCACGTGTAGGACGTGGGTTTTCTTGCATTGAATCAAGCATTTGAGTAGCAGTAATAACTGGTTTGCCCAAAGCGTTACATTTTTTGATTAAGTCTTTTTGAACTAAAGGAACATTTTCAGCAGGAATTTCAACACCCATATCGCCACGGGCAATCATTAATCCTTCAGAAACTTCCATAATAGCATCAATATTATCGATACCTTCTTGTGATTCAATCTTAGGGAAGATTTGAACATGTTCCATTCCTTTTTCTTCAAGTAAAGCGCGGATATCTAAAACATCAGCTGGTTTACGTACAAAACTTGCAGCAATGAAATCAATGTTTTGATCTAAACCAAAACGAATATCGTCTGAATCTTTTTCAGTAATACCAGGTAAGTTAATTGATACACCAGGAGCGTTAACACCTTTACGTGAACCTAAACGACCAGAATTCATAACAGTTGTTACTAATTCGTTAGCAGCTGTATCAATTTCATCAATTCTCATATCGATAAGACCATCATCAAACAATACGTGGCCTCCAACATGAACATCTTCAATTAAACCTGGGTAAGTAACAGCAATCTTTTCTTTTGTTCCTTCAAGTGAATCATCCATTGAAATACGAACAATATCATTAATTTCAAAGTTGATTTTACCTTCTTTTTGAACAGTAGTACGGATTTCTGCACCTTTAGTATCAAGCATGATACCAACCATTTTACCAGTAATTTTTTCTGCTTCATGAACTAATGTCATACGACCTAAATGTTCTTCATGGTCACCATGAGAAAAGTTGAAACGGAAAACATTAGCACCGGCTTCGATTAATTTAACAATTGTATCAAGATCTGAACTGGCTGGACCAAGTGTACTTACGATTTTAGTTTTTTTCATTAGATTATGATCTCCTCTTAGTTTACTTATTATTTATAAATAACAATAACAGTATTATATTATTTTGGTGTTGAAAGTCGTGTATTTAAGTCTAAAAGACTCAAATCTGTATGATGTTTATGTTCTTCAAGCGTTGCAACAATATCTTCAGCAACTAATTTGTTGTCTTTAATACCAATTGCTAATCCGCCTTTACCTTCCATAAGAAGTTGAACAGCATAATCACCAAAACGACTTGCTAAGACACGATCTTTGGCAGTTGGTACGCCACCACGTTGTGTATGGCCTAAAATAGTCACACGTGTTTCAAAATTACCATATGTGTCTAATTCAGCAGCAAATTCACTAGCTCCCATAACACCTTCAGCTAATACGATAATTCCTGAATCTTTACCATGTTCACGGTTACTGTTGAGCTTGTCTGCAATTTCTTGCATGTTATATCCTTTTTCAGGAATAACAATAACATCAGCACCACCAGCAATACCGGACCATAAAGCAATATCTCCAGCATTTCTACCCATTACTTCAACGATAAACGTACGTTGATGTGAACGAGCAGTATCGCGAATACGATCAATTGCATCAAGAGCTGTGTTAACAGCTGTATCAAATCCAACTGTGAAATCTGTATCAGGAATATCATTATCGATTGTTCCTGGAATACCAACAGCGTTAAATCCACGTTTTGTGAGTGCTAAAGCACCATGGTATGAACCATCCCCACCGATAACAACTAAAGCATCGATACCGAACTTTTTAAGTTGTTCGATACCTTTTAATTGTCCTTCAGCAGTTGCAAATTCAGGATAACGGGCTGAATATAACATTGTTCCACCGCGTTGAATAACATCATCAACGTCAGCATATTCAATTTTATGAATATCGCCAGCAACTAAACCAGCAAAACCATAATTAATACCGTATGCTTCTAATCCTTCACCAATTACACGACGTGCAACAGCACGAACTGAAGCGTTCATACCTGGCGCATCTCCACCACTTGTTAAAATACCAATGCGTTTCATTTCTTCACCTCAATAAGTAATTTAAGTACATATTTCACTCACTATATTAACACTTTTCAGAAAAGTTGTCTTGTTAAATGTGAAAATATTTTCAGTATTTTCAAGAATAAATTACTTAATGACGACATTTTCAGAACCTAATATTTTTGTAAGCGCTGTATGTGTTTCTTTGTCGTTCCTTAACCAATAAGTTCTATCTAAACTAATTTTACGATTGTCTTTTTCATAGTACAAAATAACCGGTGTTTGACCTAACCTTATTTTCATGGTTTGCATTAATTTTTCTATTTTTTCATTTGTTGTTTCTTTAGTAATCTTCAAAAACCATTTTTTTTGAGTTATTCGTTTAAAATAATCATCTGCTAATTCTATTTTTTTAACAATAATTTGTAATCCTCTATTTGTTTCAACATCCCCCGAAACGACAACGACCTTATTTTTTTCAAGTAAAGATTCTTTCTGTCGAAATAAATCAGGAAATATTGTCAAATCAATCTCACTTGTTTCATCCGAACCATTTACAAAGGCCATTTGTTGACCCTTCTTTGTTCGAATAACTTTTACTCTCGTAAGATTAACTAAAATGGTTACATGTGTCTTATCAGATATTTCCGATATTTTTTTAAAATCGCTTTGATTTAGCTGTTTCCGATACTTCTCAACCGGATGTCCCGAAAGATACGCACCTAAATATTGTGATTCTTTTTCTAATCGAACCATTAATGGAAAGTTTGATTGTCTTGCTATCTTAGGTGTTAATAATTCAAATAAATTAGTATTATTTCCACTTAAATCAATACTACTAATTAATTCTGGTAGAGCACTAATCAACTCAGCACGATTATATTCAAATTGATCAAAACACCCAGAATATATTAAAGCTGAAATATTTTCCTCATTTAAATATTTTTTATCTATCCGATGCAGGAAGGATTGGAAATCTGTGAACAATTCTTTTTTCCGTAATGTAATGATATGTTCAATAAAGTCTTTTCTAAGTCCTTTAATACTATTTAATCCAAATAAAACAATATTTTGTCTTAAACTAAAACCTACCTCGCTCATATTAATATCAGGTAATTTAATTATTACATGATATTGCTTTGCTTCCACTAAGTATTCTTTTATTTTTTGCGGATTATTACCAACGGAATTTAAAATAGCTTCAAAAAATGCAGCTGGAAAATTAGCTTTAATATAGGCTAATTGAAAAGCAATTTTACTATAGGCAACGGCATGTGAACGATTAAATCCATAATTAGCAAACTGCTCAATATAACTATAAACTGTTTTAGCTACATCTTCTTGAATTCCATTATCATATGCCCCATTGATAAACTGAGTACGCATTTCATCAATAGTCTTTTTTTTCTTTTTACTCATTGCTCGGCGTAGTAAATCAGCTTCACCAAGTGTAAAATTACCCATCTTTGATGCGACCTGCATAACCTGCTCCTGATAAACTAATACACCATAGGTTGACTCAAGAATTTGTTTTAAACTATTGTCCGGAAATGTTATTTTTTCAAGATGATGTTTTCGTGCAATAAATGTATCTATATTTTCCATCGGACCCGGCCGATATAACGCATTTACAGCTGCGATATCTTCAAAAGATGTTGGTTGTAATTTTTTTAAAACATTTTTGATACCATTAGATTCAAATTGGAAAACACCGGATGTATCACCTAATCTAAAAAGAGCTAATGTTTTTTCATCTTCTAAATTAATGAATGCTGGATTGAAGTCTGCTTGATAATTCTTTTTAACCTGTGTTACAGCTTGATCTAAAATATTTAAATTACGTAGACCTAAAATATCGATTTTTAATAAACCAACATTTTCAACTATATCTTTAGAATACTGCGTTAAAAGAATATCCTCACTTCCATTTTGTAACGGAACCACTTCTCGTAAATCAATTTGGCTCAATACGACCCCTGCTGCATGCGTAGAGTAGTGTCTTGGAATCCCTTCGATATGCTGCGCAATTGTAAAAATATTTTTATTTTTGGAACTATCATTAACTAAATTACGTAATTTTTGTGATTGTGCTAGCGCCTCTGTCAACGTAATTTTCAAAACATTTGGAATTGAATCACTCCACCCTTTCATTTCAAAAGGTGATACACCAAATACTCGACCAACATCCCTCAAAGCCTGTTTTGCTGCCATTGTGCCAAATGTAATAATTTGAGCCATGTGATAATGTCCATATTTTTGATGTAAATAATTAAGGATTAGTCCACGTTTATCATCTGGAATATCTAAATCAATATCCGGCATCTGAACACGTTTTGAATTCAAAAAACGTTCAAACAATAAATTATATTTAATTGGATCAACATCCGTAATCGTTAAAACGTAGGCTGTGATCGATCCAGCAGATGACCCTCGTCCTGGGCCAGTTATAATATTTTGCGAATGAGCATAGTTCATAATATCCCAAACGATTAAAAAGTAATCTTCAAATCCCATTTGTTGAATAACGTTTAACTCAAGTTCTAATCTTTGTTTATATTCCTTAGGTACACCATTTGGAAACCGCTCATTTAATCCAGTATTACACATACTTCTCAAATAACTATGTGCTGTTTCATTATTAGGTAATGGATACTCAGGTAGTTTGGGTTGTGAGAATGTTAATTCCAGAGACGTTTCATCTGCTAAATTTTGGGTTTCTTGAATTGCATCTGCCATTAGCAATTCTTGATATTGCTCCGTTATCTCTTTTGGATTTCTTAATGCATATTCTCCCTGAATTTGTTCATCAACTTTATTAATTAAAATCGTTTCACCAGTACTAATTGCCTTTAACACATCAATATCAAACTGATTTTCAGCATCCAAATAAGCTACTTCATCTAGCGCAATTACACGAATATCAAAATTTTGAGCTAAAGATTTAATTGATTGTGCCGTAATTTTATCCATTAAGTGAGATAGGCCAACTCGAATATTTTCTGAACCTATTAAGCTTTGATATTTGGCTAATAATTCTTTTGCATCGGATATTTGACTTTGTTCAATTAAATAACTAAATTCACTTTTTTCACTAGGTGATAATATAAATAAACCGTCTAAATAGTTAGTTAAACTACTAAAGTTTAACTTATCATCATTTAAGGTCATTTTTAAGGTCGATAATTGCATTAAATTTTGATAACCTTGTTTATCTTTTGCAATAAAGGTCAATTCATATTCATGGTTTGTTTCGATTAAACCGGAGATATCTAACGTTAGTCCGATAATTGGCTTAATTTCAGCTTTTTGACAGGCATTATAAAAATCAATTGCACCATACAATGTATTATTATCTGTTAAGGCAATTGCTTTATAGCCTTTACTTTTAGCACTTTGAACAAGATCATTAATTTTAGTGGTGCTTTGTAATAAGCTGAATGAACTTTTAACTTTTAACGGAACAAACATTTTATCCCCCTTTTCACGTATCTATTAATGTTATTATACAAAACTTTTTAACAATACCCAATAGACACTAAAAAGCTTTTGCAAAAATAATTATTTGTGCTAAAATTAGCTTTGAATGTGAGGTGCTGTTCTATGATGAAACAATTAACAATTCTCTTTTGGGGCTTCATTTTTGGTGAAGTAATTGGTTATATCGTAAGCTCACTAACTGGTACATTGTTTGCACCAGTTTTGTTAATCGGTATTATTTTTGCAGTTACCGGCTTAATTGTCGTAAATTGCCTCTACGCCATTCTCAAAGATCCTAAATCAGATAAATAAAAAAAGATAAACTAATTAGTTTATCTTTTTTTTGGCTTTATAAGACTATAAGGAAAAATTTGAGAAAGAAAGGTCTCAATATGTCCTCTAGTTTAACTCATCCACACTATTTAATAATACCTATTTTGTTTCTTCAGATACTAATTTTATAATTTCTAGAACAACATCCGTTGCTTTTTCCATTGTTTCAACTGAAACAAATTCAAATCGCGCATGCATATTTTCTGCTCCAGCAAATATATTTGGTGTTGGTAATCCCATGAATGAGATTTTTGAACCATCTGTCCCACCACGTACTGGATAGATATCCGGTTTAATTGCTAAATTTTCCATAGCTTCTTTAGCAACAGTCACAACAGTCATATCCTTCTCGATTACTTCACGCATATTGTAATATTGATCTACCATATCAATTGTCACACGTTCAGAATCAAAATCAGCATTCATTTTATCAGCAATACCCATCATATACTTTTTGCGATCTTCGAATTTTTGGCGATCATGATCACGAATAATATATACCATTTTTGCTTCATCAACTGTACCTTCTACTGAAATTAAATGGTAAAAACCTTCGCGGCCTTCAGTTTTTTCAGGTACTTCATCTTGTGGTAATAATGAGTCAAATTGATTTGCTAACTTACTTGCATTAATTAAAACACCTTTAGCAGTTGCAGGATGAACTTCCTTACCTTGAATTGAAACGACTGCTTGAGCAGCATTAAATGTTTCATATTCTAATTCACCTAATGGTCCACCATCAACAGTGTAAGCTAAATCAGCTCCAAAATCGGCTACGTCAAATTTATCAGCACCTACCCCAATTTCCTCATCAGGTCCAATACCAACTTTAATGTCACCATGCTTAATTTCAGGATGTGCAACTAAATAAGCTACAGCAGTAATAATTTCAGCTACTCCCGATTTATCATCTGATCCTAATAGTGTTGAACCATCTGTTGTAATTAATGTATTGCCTTTATAATTTTTTAAATTTGGAAATTCTTTAATAGTTAGTTTAAATTTACCATCATCGTCAAGATTAATATCAGATTCGCCATCATAATTTTCAACGAATTGGGGGTTAACACCCTCTGCTGTAAATGCAGCTGTATCCATATGTGAAATAAAACCAACCGCTTTAACGTTTTTACCAGCTTCTAAATTACTTGGTAATGTTGCTAAAACATACCCACTTTTTTTAGAAATACGTGCATCCTTTAATCCAATTTGTAAAAGTTCTTCCTTTAATTCTTTCGCAAATTCAACTTGAGTTTGCGTTGAAGGAGTTACCCCTGAATTTTCATCAGAACGAGTTTCTACTTTAACATACTTAATAAAACGTGGAATTAATTCTTCATATTTTGTCATGATAGCGTATCTCCTAATCTATTATTTAATATCTCTAATCATACTCTAATTTTAAAATTAAATAAACTGAAATGGATCTGTATTAATATCTGATTCAATAATCTCAATTTGCCAATTATTTTCTAGATTCCATTCTCCAAATAACCGTTTCAATTGTGCTTTACAGATACTTTCAACATGATGGCCCGGATCAATAACTGACAACCCTTCTGCTAACATGTCATGAGCCGTGTGGTAGTAGACATCTCCTGTTACGTAAACATCCGCCTGCTGCTTAATTGCCTCATGATAAAATTTACCACCATCACCACCTAGAACTGCAACACGCTTAATTGATTGCGTCAAATCATTAGAAATCAGTCTTAATCCACTTATGTTAAATTGCTTCTTACAATATTCAGAAAATTCAATAACAGTCATAGGACTAGTTAAATTTCCGATTCGACCCATTCCATAATCTGAACTATTTGTATGCACTAACGGGATTGTTTCTTGTAATTTTAAACGACTCGCTAACCAATCATTCATCCCACCTGTAACATTGTCTAAATTAGTATGAGCTGCATACACTGTTATATTATGACTCAATAAATCGGCATACATTTTATTTTGAGGATTCGTAGTATCCAAATTTTTTGCCGGTCTAAATATTAATGGATGATGTGCGAAAATAAAATCTACATTTTTATTAATTGCTTCTTGGACAACTTCTGGACGAACATCTAAAGTTGTCATTACTTTAGTAACAGTATTATTAATATCACCTAATTGTAGGCCTACTGGATCACCAATTTCAGCCATACTTTTTGGAGCAAATACTTCGAATTGATTGACTAAATCAATAATTTTTGTCATCCCAGCATCTCCTCAATTTCTTTGATATCAACTTCTAATATCCTTTTTTTATCAATAGGAACTTTATTTGCTGCCTCAAAATTTTTTAAAACTTTACGCTTTTTTTCCATTTGCTTGTGCCATTTAGCTTTGAATACATCGCTTTGCTCAATTCTTAATTTAGGTCCATACTTTAAATCTAATATCGAGTAGCTCATTTTAGTGTTAACTTTCTCAGCAACAATAATTTCATAGACATGATGGTCGTCTTCGACAATATCTTCATCAATAATTTGATATGAATGATCCATTAACCATTCTCTTATTAATTTTTGTCCAACATTAGGTTGAATAATTAAACGACGGACACCCGTTAATTTTTCTAAATCGGCAGTAAATATATCCTTTATTAAAGGGCCACCCATTCCGGCAATTGTGATAGTATCAATATTATCGTCTAATTTAATTGCCTTTAACCCATTAGCTAATCTTGGCATTATCATGTGGTCTAATCGTTCTGTATTAATTTCTGTTACGGCATTTTCATAAGGCCCTTTAGCTACTTCTCCAGCAACAGCATATGAAATAATTTTATTAATAGCTAAATACGCAGGTAAGTAAGCATGATCCGATCCAATATCGGCCAATCGTGCATTTTTTGGTACAAATTTTGCAACTCGAACTAATCGATCTGATAAATGTCGTGCATCCATTTCTTGATCCTCTTCTTTCGTATCTTATCTTTTCTTATTATAACTAAAAAAGGACCATTATAAAACAGGTTTCGTTTTATAATGGTCCTTAAATTTTTTATTCTAAGAAATCTTTTAATTGTTTTGAACGAGATGGATGGCGTAGTTTACGTAATGCTTTAGCTTCAATTTGACGAATACGTTCACGTGTCACTCCAAACACTTTACCAACTTCTTCAAGTGTTCTTGTGCGACCATCATCAAGACCGAATCTTAAACGCAGAACATTTTCTTCACGATCTGTTAATGTATCAAGAACATTTTCTAGTTGCTCCTTCAAGAGTTCATAAGCCGCATGGTCAGCTGGACTAGTTGCATCTTGATCTTCAATAAAATCACCTAAATGTGAATCATCTTCTTCACCAATTGGTGTCTCTAATGAAACAGGTTCTTGAGCAATTTTTAAAATTTCACGAACTTTTTCGGCTGGCATAGCTGGCATATCCATTTCAGCACCAATTTCTTCAGGAATTGGTTCGCGAACAAGTTCTTGTAATAATTGGCGTTGAATTCTGATTAATTTATTAATTGTTTCAACCATATGAACTGGAATTCTAATTGTACGTGCTTGATCAGCAATAGCACGTGTAATTGCTTGTCTAATCCACCATGTCGCATATGTTGAGAATTTAAATCCTTTACGATAATCAAATTTCTCAACAGCCTTCATTAATCCCATGTTACCCTCTTGAATTAAATCAAGAAATTGCATTCCACGACCAACGTAACGTTTAGCAATTGAAACAACTAAACGTAAATTAGCTTCTGCCAATTTTTGTTTTGCTTCTTCGTCGCCTTCTTCAATTTTTAATGCTAAAGCAACTTCTTCTTCAGCTTTTAAAAGGTTAACACGACCAATTTCTTTCAAATACATTCTAACTGGGTCATTAATTTTTATTCCAGTTGGTGCTGATGTGTCTTTTAAAGCTTTCTTTGTAACTTTTTCAGCTGCTTTTAAACTATGTTCACTTGGGTTTCCCTCTTCATCAACAACAGCAATACCAGCATCTGCGACTTTTTGAAGTAATTTATCCATACGATCAGCATCTAAATGGAATGGTGTTGCTAGTTCATCTGTTAAATTATCATACTTAATTTCTTTTTTTACTTTATATTCCTTGATCAACTTCGTTTGTGCTTTTTTAAAGCCTTTTTCGTCAAATTCTGATTCTTCAACTTTTTCTACTTTTTTTACCATTAATAATTCCTCCCTTAGATGGATGTTCGTGGTACTTGTTGTTTTTGATATAATGCAATTAACTTAACTGATAATTCATTGGTTAGTTCTGTATTGCCAAGACGATTTGCTTCCATAAGATCTGATCGAACTTGATTAATTGATTGTTCCATCGGCGAATCATTCATAATGACGGACACACAATCATCAAATTCATCCTCTGAAGACTCTTCTGCAACTGTCATCAGCTCTATTTGCATTAAAAATCTCTTTGAAGACTCTTCTGGCAAGTAATCTAAAAAACTAGCAATTTCATATTGCTCATGTAATTCTAAATAGCCTTCAGCTAACGTATATATTAACTGATAACTATCATGAACAAAACTAAAATCATCAATTGATCGAATTTTCAGCCAAGCTGTATGATCATGTAATATACGATAAAGCAATAATCTTTCAGCTCTTTCAACACGATCAATTTTTTCATCGCTCATGACCTCTGAGCGATTTTCTACAGGTGGTTCATCTGTTCGAACCCTTGGAACTTGATTAACTTGTTGCACTACTTTTGGTTGAACGGCAACTAAATCAATTAACTGTTGTCTTAGAATTCCTTTATCAATTTTAAATTCATCTGCCAACTGATTAATATAAATATCTTGCTCAAACGGCGTTTTAATTGTAGTTAAAACTTGTAGTACTTGATCAATATAATCAATTTGCTCACTTTCATTTTTTAAGTTTTTATTTCGTTTCAAAAAATTCATTTTGAATGAAATAACCGTCTCTCGAGCAGAGTGAGCTAACTCCAGAAACGCTTCTTTACCATTTTTTTTAACAAACTCATCAGGATCCATACCGTTAGGAATGGCTAGCACGCCAACTTTCATTTTTGTCTGATTCGCTAGCAGGTTCAAAGCACGATTTGTTGCATTTTGCCCGGGTTCATCCCCATCATAACAAATATTTAATTGTGATGTTGAACGTTCTAACAAATAAATTTGTTCATTTGTTAAACTTGTTCCCATAGAGGCGACACCATTTTTAACTCCAGAGCGGTATGCTGCTAAAACATCCATAAATCCTTCGAACAAAATAACATTTCCTTCTGTCCGAATTTCTTTTTTTGCCAAATCGTAATTAAATAGAATCTCTCTTTTATTAAAAATAGGCGTTTCAGGACTGTTTAAATATTTAGGTAATTCTTTATTTTTTTCAAGCAGACGACCTGAAAAGGCAACAACTTGACCATTTTGATTTCTAATCGGAAACATCACTCGATCAATAAATCGTTCACGCAAATCACCTGTTTGATTTTCAATAAATAGTCCAGACTGCCTTAATAATTGATAGTCTACTTTCTTTTCCTTAAAAAAATCTTGTAAGACCGATTTCCCAGGCGCAAATCCAATTTGGAAAGTTTTGATAATTTCATCCGTTATACCACGATTATGCAGGTAATCTAATGCCTTTTGACCCATTTCTGTATTCATTAAAATGTGTTGATATAATTTAGCACCGTCATCATGAATTTGCTTTAACTGACGATTTTCAGTTGATTCTTGTGTCCTTGCTGACTGAGATTCAGAATATTTACTATCGATATCCATTCCTGAAAATTCTGCAACTTTATTGACAGATTCTGGAAAGCTAAGTCCCTCTAGCTCAATTAAGAACTTAAAAACATTCCCACCTCTTCCACAGCTAAAACAGTGAAAAATTTGTTTCTCTTCGCTTACAGAAAATGAAGGCGTTTTTTCTTCATGAAATGGACATAAACCCATAAAATTACTACCAGATTTTTTTAATCCGACATACTGACTAATGATATCAGTAATATTCACACTAGTTCGCACCTGTTCAATTACGTTTTCGGGTATTCTCATTCCAACTACTCACCTCCAAAACTAACGATACGAAGTTACCTATATTTTGAGTACCCATAATAATAGCATTTATTTGACATAAATACAATTATTAGCTTCAAGTAATAGACACTTTTGTCAAATATGACTATTCTGATTCTATTACCAAACAAAAAAGGAATTTATCTTCACAGATAAATTCTCATTTTTATATTACTTAATATTTAATTTACTTAAATTACCTAATTTTGAACTCATCTTAGCAATTAAACTCAATTGATTTAAGCGATTATTTTTAATTTTTGTATCATCAACCATAACCATTGTCTGGTCAAAATAATTTTCAATTAGCGGACGAATCTCGCTTAATGTAGTATATAACTTCTCTGACGTTAAATCTGCCAACTGACTTTGGATTATTTCAACTCGTTCAAATAAATCTTTTTCAGCAGTATTATCTAATAATACTTGTTCAACAACTAGATTAGTTGCCTCATTTTTATCTGCTAGCTTTAATACACGATTGATTGCTTCAACGGTCTCCTTGAAATCCTTATCATTTTTATGATTTTCTAAGGTTACAGCGGCCTCTGACATAACTAATAAATCTGCATCTGTACTTTCAACAACACTTTCAATTACATCATAACTGACGTTTTTATTTGAAAGCCATTGCTTCATACGATCATTAACAAAACTTAAAATATCTTTATCATTTTCGCCAACAGTCATCTTGGTAAATAAATCTGGATGTATCGTTGCCAATTCCTTAATATCGTTCAGTACCTCAAGTGGTGAAAAATGCCACTGACGATCTTCAACAATTCTAACTATCCCAAACGCTTGACGACGAAGTGCATAGGGATCATTTGATCCAGTTGGAATTAATCCAACTGAGAAGAAACTTGACATGCTGTCCAACTTATCAGCAATTGCTAAAACTGCACCAATTTTTGATTTAGGTAGTTCGCCATCAGCACTAATTGGCATATAGTGTTCAGAAATTGCTTGTGCAACAGTTGGATTTTCGCCCATTAGCAAGGCATATTTCTCACCCATAATTCCTTGAAGTTCAGAAAATTCTCCAACCATCCCTGTTACCAAATCAAATTTATAAATTTCACTTGTTCTTTGTAAAAGAGATAATTCATGGTCATTTAAGCCAAGGCGTTTACCAATGATTTGTGCCATTAATTGAACACGTTCCATTTTTTCAGACATTGATCCAATTTTATCATGGAATGTGACATTTTTTAATCGCTCTACATAATCATTAATCGTTTGTTTTTGATCTTCTTGGTAGAAAAATGCAGCATCTTCCAATCGTGCTGTAAGAACCTTTTCATTGCCTGCTTCGACGTTAGCAATGTTAGCTTCTGTCCCATTACGAACTGAGACGAACATTGGTAAGATTTCATCGTTTTGGCCACGCACATAAAAGAATCTTTGATGGTCTTTCATTGAAGTCATTAGAACAACATCAGGAATATCTAAATATTTCTTATCAAAATGACCAGAAAATACTGTTGGATATTCAACTAAATTGTTAACTTCTTCCAAAAGATCCTCATCAAGAATAATATGCCAGTCTTGATTATTTTCAAGATTAGTAATTTGTGTTCTAATCATTTCTTTTCGTCTATTAGAATCAACGATTACATATTGTTCTTCTAATTTTTTAACATACTCTGTTACTGAGGCTAAATCTACAGCTTCTCCTAAAAAACGATGGCCTTGCGTTTGGCGGCCAGATTTAATATTTAAAATACTGAATGGAATAACGTCACTATCAAGTAACGCAACTATCCAACGAATTGGTCTAACATATTTAAAGTCATAATTTGCCCAGTGCATCATTGTTGGGAATGTCATCGCTTCAATCACATCTTTAATCTGAACCAAAATATCTTTGGCAGATTTACCAGCGATAAATTTATTTACATAGACATACTCAACGCCTTTTAATTCTTTAAACGTTATATCGTCTGTTGTTACTCCTTGTCCACGGACAAAGCCTTTTGCAGCATTAGACCAATTTCCTTCATCATCCATGGCAATTTTCTTTGCAGGTCCTTTAGCTTCTTCTTGAATATCTGCTTGTTTATCAGCCAAACCAGTCACTTCAACAGCTAAACGTCTGGGTGTTGAGAATGCCTTTATTTCGTCAAATGATAACCGTTGCTCTGTTAAAAAGTCACCTACACGTTTAGCCAATTGATTTTGGCTAGGTGTAACAACATGAGCAGGAATTTCTTCTAACCCAATTTCTAATAAAAAGGAATGTGTCATCTTATTTATCCTCCTTTAATAATTTACTACGAAGTTTTTCATCTTTTAGTAATGGGTAGCCTAATTTTTTACGCTCCTGTACGAAAACTTTAGCAATTGATTTAGCCATATTTCTAATTCTTGCTAAATATCCAGCACGTTCAGTAACAGAAACGGCTCCTCGAGCATCTAATAAATTAAATGTATGACTACATTTTAAAACATAATCGTATGCCGGATGAACTAACCCATTGGCAATCTGTTTTTTGGCTTCTGTTTCATATACATCAAACAAATTAAATAACATTTCTTGATTGCTTTCTTCAAATGAATATTTAGAATTTTCATATTCTGGTTCTTTAAATATGTCGCCGTACATGACCCCATCAGCCCATTCAAGATCATAAACACTCTCAACATCTTGAATATATGAAGAAAGGCGCTCTAAACCATAAGTAACTTCACTAGTGACGGGATGTACCTCTAATCCACCAACCTGTTGGAAATAAGTAAATTGTGTAACTTCCATACCATCAAGCCAAACTTCCCAGCCAACACCAGCACAACCCATTGATGGGTTTTCCCAGTTGTCTTCAACAAATCGAATATCATGTTCAGCTGGATCAATACCTAATGCACGCAAACTATCCAAATATAAATCTTGAATATTTGCAGGAGATGGTTTCATCACAACTTGAAATTGATGATGTTGGTACAAACGATTGGGATTTTCGCCATAACGACCATCTGCAGGACGTCTTGAAGGTTCAACGTATGCAGCATTCCATGGTTCTGGTCCAATTGCACGTAAAAATGTGTAAGGGCTCATAGTTCCAGCACCTTTTTCTGTATCATAAGCCTCCATTAACATACAACCCTGATCAGCCCAGAATTTTTGTAATGTCATAATAATATCTTGAACAGCTAACTTTTTTGACATAGTATTCCTCCTTATTTTTAAGCACAAAAAAACCTATGCAGTCTTATAGACCACATAGGGACGATTTTAATATCGCGGTTCCACCCTACTTCTGGTTCAATTCAACCAGCAGCTTCATTAACAAAGGACTCCGAAAATGCCAATAAAAATAATTAATTACTTAGCTTGCACTAATCCTAAGTTCGCTTTAATAACTATTCTTACCCTTTTTCATCATAATCCCGCTATTTATTTCTCTATAATCATAGTTTAGAAATAAGTATTTGTCAATTATATTTCAGTATTTTTCTTTAATGAGACTGGCCAAGAACTGATTCCATCGATAAATTTTTTACTTTTCAAATTTAATCCAACACTATTATCATAAATAACATCAATAATACGACGTAATTCCTTTTTGGTACTCTCAGCAACCTTGATTGAATTTAATTTATCAAGATTCACTACAGAAAATTGTCTCAAATAAAAAATTGTTTTTTGAGTAGCATGAAGTCGATTATTATCAAGATACCAATGTTTAGAACACAGTAGCCCACCGTAAGATTCTGAATAATCAAATTCTCCCTGCGTTTCGCCACCAACTGCACAGACCTGCAATTGAGGCTGTACACCAAAAACTGTTAATAGCTGAATTTCAATAATATTTGTAATAATTTCTGGATCAAATTCTTCGTTAATCAATCGAATTGCTGTCACAACTTTTCGGTACCAAACAGAGATGGGTTCGTTATCTTTGAATGCAGCATCAATTAAACTAAAAATATAAATGGTATAAGCATTACTGATTATATCCTGTGAAATCGTTTGAAATTGTTCAAACTCTTTAGCAGTATTAATAAATGATAATCCGTTGTCATTTATACTCCCACTGTAAGTTCCGATTGTAAATGGTAGTAAAGCAGCAGATAATTTGAATCCTCGTTTTCTAGCACCTTTAATAAAAAACATTTTTTTACCATAACGATCGGTTAAAAATTTCACTAAAAGATCACGTTCTTTATATTCTTTACGATAAAGTAAAATCCCTTCAAAATCTGCATTATTCTGAACGATACTATGCATCCCCTTTCCATGAGCAAATAAAAATCGGAACAAAAATTATCTTGTTCCGATCATTAGTTACTTCTTAATAGTCATCTTCACGGTAACCAAATGCTTTTAAATCAGTCTGTTTATCTCGCCAATTTTTTTGAACTTTAACCCAAAGTTCCAAATAAACGCGATCACCAAGCATCGTTTCGATATCTTTTCTAGCTTTAACACCGATATCTTTTAACATTTTACCACCTTTACCAATAATAATACCTTTTTGCGTTGGACGTTCAACGATAATTGTTGCAGAAATGTGCAATTTTTCTTCGTCCTCTTTTTTTATATCTTCAACCAAAACGGCAACTGAGTGAGGAACTTCTTCTCGTGTTAATTGTAAAACTTTTTCACGAATTAGTTCACCCATAACAAAACGTTCTGGATGATCTGTAATTTGATCTTCTGGGTAAAACTGGGGTCCTTCAGGTAATTCACTAATTAATGAATCAACAAGCTCATCGACGTTATTTCCTTTAAGTGCTGAAATTGGGAAAACTTCTTTATAGTCCAAAGATTCTCGATACGTTTCCACAATAGCTAATATTTCATCAGGGTGAATTTGGTCAATTTTATTAATAACCAAATAAATTGGTTTCTTAGTATCTTTTAATCGATCAATAATAAAATTATCTCCTGGTCCACGTTTTTCTGTTGCATTAACCATAAATAAAATAGCATCAACTTCACCAAGTGTTGAAAGTGCTGATTTGACCATAAAATCACCTAAACGACTCTTTGGTTTATGAACACCAGGTGTATCAATAAAGACAATTTGTGCATCATCTGTTGTATAAATACCTTGAATTTTATTTCTGGTCGTTTGTGCCTTATCACTCATAATAGCAATTTTTTGACCCATAACATTGTTTAAAAATGTTGATTTTCCAACATTTGGTCGTCCTAAAATTGCCACAAATCCTGAATGAAACTTTTTATTTTGCATTAATTAATTCTCCTCTTATTTATGTACCTTTTATTATAATTGACTAATCAAAAACTAATTCTAACAGTTGTGGGATAAAAATAAGACATCCAACAATCATCGCAAATAGTGCCGAAAGTAAGACAGCAGCAGCTGACATATCTTTAACTTTTTTTGCAATCTCATTATATTTATGACCAGTTGTCAGATCAACCAGATTCTCTATAACTGTGTTCCAAACTTCATTAATAATAACCATACTAATGCTAAGAGCTAGCCATAGCCACTCTGTTTCAGAAATTTGAAAAATTGCCGCACAAATAGATACTAGTATCATCATGGCTACATGTTTTTTCATATTTCTTTCTTCTTTAAAAACCGTAACAAGGCCATCTAGAGAATGTCCTAGTGACAACAAAAATGTTCGATTTTTTTTAACTTGGCGCTTATCGTTTAAGGCCATAAGCATCTAATATCTCTGTTTGTAATCCAAACATTTCTTTTTCATCTTCAGGTTCCATATGATCGTAACCATTTAGGTGTAAGAACCCATGGACTGTCAAAAATCCCAATTCACGTTCATAAGAATGACCATAATCAACTGCTTGTTCAGCAACTTTTTCAGTTGAAATCATGATATCACCGATATTTTTAGCAATTTCAGGCATATCCATACCTTCATCATCAGGAAAAATAATTGGCATATCATCTCCATCTTCTTCGATTGCGAAGCTGATGACGTCAGTTGGTCTATCTACATTTCGATATTCACGATTAATTTTGTGAATTTCTTCATTATTCATTAAAGTAACTGACATTTCTGTTTCATCAGGTAATTTTATTTTCTTACCCGCAAAATTAAGAATTTCTTTAATTAATGTTATATTTTTTTCTGGTTCTGCCTTAGTGTGGTCAAAAATTTCTAAATCCATAATAACCCTCTTTAAATTCGTTTTATATGTCCCAAAGTTACTCAACTCAAATAATAGCATAAAAAAAAAGGAACTACAATTCAAGTTGAATTGTAATTCCTTTTTCGCTAATTTAATAATGATTTAACTGTCTCACTTATAACCTTACCATCAGCGCGTCCCTTAAGTTTAGGAATAACCGCACCCATGACTTTTCCAAAATCAGCTTTTGATGTTGCACCAACTTGTGAAATAACTTCTTTCACGACATCAGTAACTTCTTCAGCTGATAATTGTTCAGGTAAATATTTTTCGACAATTTTTATTTCCATATCAAGATTTTCTAAAAGATCATCTCGACCGGCATCTTTGAATTCTGCATAAGATTCTTTGCGTTGTTTTAACTCGCGAGCCAATAAAACAGTTTCATCATCAACTGATAAATCATGACCTGCTTTAATTTCTTCGTTTGTAACAGCTGCTTTAAGCATTCTTACAGTACTTAAAGTTTGTTTGTCTTTTGCTTTCATCGCTTGTTTTAAATCGTTATTAAGTGTTTCTAATAGACTCAACGTGATTCCTCCCTAGACTAGAAGCGTTTCTTAGTTGTTTTACGCTTTCTTGCTGCTTCGGATTTCTTCTTACGTTTCACACTTGGCTTTTCATAGAATTCGCGTTTACGGTATTCTTGTAATGTACCTGTTTTAGAAACGGAACGTTTAAAGCGACGAAGAGCATCATCGAGAGATTCGTTTTTACGTACGACTGTCTTTGACATAGATATCCCTCCCTCCGAGCTTGAATGTAACCGTCTTTTTATGCATTAAGTTGCATCGTCGAACTGTCCTTGTTCATTATAACTAAAGTCTTTATCGCCGTCAATAAATCTTTTATAAAATATTTGAGATAATACAAAAAATATACTTTTTTTTAACAAATTAAGCATAAATCAATTGATCTAAATCAATAAACAGCTTTAATTTAACCCAAGTTCCGTTAATAGATTAGGATTAAAGGTATTTTCTTTAAACATCAAAATTTCTTTTTGATATGGTGATTGTTGATTTTTTTTATCTACACCTACATATGGTGTTTCTAATATTTTAGGTACCTTACTAAATCTTTCGTCATGTACAATACTATTTAATGCATCAAACCCAATTTCACCAAAGCCAATATTAGCATGTCTATCTTTATGACTTCCTTGAACATTTTTTGAATCGTTAATATGAAAGACTTTCAATCGATCAATTCCAATAATATCATCAAACTTTTCTATAACAGATTCAAAGTCATCTTTAATATTATATCCAGCATCACTAGTATGACATGTATCAAACGTAACAGATAATTTATCATTCAACTTCACACCATCAATCATTTGTGCAATCTGTTCAAATGTTCGTCCAACCTCTGTACCCTTGCCCGCCATTGTTTCAATAGCAATTTGAATTTTTTGGTCTGAAGTCAAAACTTCGTTTAATCCTTCAATGATATGTTTAATTGCAGCTTCATCTCCCGCACCTACATGAGCACCAGGATGGAGAGTCATTTGAGTAGCACCTAATGCTTCGGCCCTATCTATTTCAGCTTTCAAAAAATTGATTGCAAATGTAAAATTCTCTGGTTTAACTGTATTTCCTAAATTGATAATATAAGGGGCATGAACAACTATATCACTTAATCCATGTTCCACCATAAAGGCTTTACCTTTTGGAATATTCATCTCTGAAATATCTTTTCGCCTTGTATTTTGAGGTGCTCCCGTATAAATCATAAATGTACTTGCTCCATTATTCGAAGCCTCTTCGGCGGAACCAAGTAACATATCTTTTCCCTTCATACTAACATGTGATCCTATCAACATTATCCTTACCCCTTTTCGCATTTTAACTTGATTGTATTATAACATTGATTATAAAAAAAGATTTAGAATACTCACCTGACAGGAAGTTTTCTAAATCTTTTATATTTAAATTAAATCAACAAAATGAGCTCTAAATTTATAGTGTAAATGTGATCCTATTAAGAGGAACATTAATGTGATTGACCAAAATAGTAATAGTTGTGTTGGATTATTAAAAAACCAACCTTCGCTCAAGAAAGTTTCTCTAAACCCTGCGACTAAATAGTTAAACGGATTTATTTGTAGAATTCTAACAAAAACTTTAGGAAAACTACCAGAATTTAAATTGAATAAAATACCTGACATGTAAAATAAAACCCTCATAATCGATTGGAGTGCTATATAGTAATCACGAGCTAAAATTGAGATGGTTGAATTAAAAATACCGAAAGCAAATAAAAATGCAATCATACAGATAAAATAATAAATGTACTGTAACCAATACAAAGTGGGCGTTACACCTGATAATAATAAAACAATAATACTAAAACCGAACATAACCCAATACGCAGTCATTTGACTGACCATACGAATTGTTGGTAGTACGCTAACTGGAAATTTCATTTTAGCAACTAATCCAACTTTTTCATAAACACTACGAGACATACCAAGTACACTAGAATTCATAAACAACCATGGGGCGATACCCACCATCATCCAAGCAAAATAATTAACCCCATCTATCTGTTGTCCAGCGTGCAAGGCAACACCGAAAACAAGATAGTAAATACCAATTTGAATCATTGGGTTTAAAAACTCCCATGCAATTCCTAAATAATGACTTTGGTAACTTGCTCGATCTTCATATTTTGAAACTCGAAATATAATTGGTAAATTTTCAAATTGTTCTTTTATAATTGAAATAACTTTTTTCAATGTATTGACGCTCCTTATTTAAGTAAAATAATAATCTAGAACACGCTCTGTCGCATGCCCATCATTAGATGTATTCCATAATAAATTAAATGTTGCTAATTGTCTATCACTATTTTTGAATTCTTTATAAGTAGCAACTAGTTCACTCATTGTTTGCACAATCGGTCCTGGTACCCAGTTATTAAAATCCGATTGAATCCCAATACTACTTTCATAATTCTTTAAATCAAAACAATAGAATAAAACTCGTTCAGCGTTTGGCAATAAACTGAAATCAAAAATAACCGATGAATAATCTGTAATTAAACAATTTGTGATGACCAACAATTCTCCAGTTGTGTATTCATCCACCCATAAAATATCATTATTCTTAGATAATAATTTTTTAAAGGCAAGCTCTTTGTCCTTTAAATGCGGATGTAATTTAATAATTAACTTAGTTTCATCATTTAATAATTCTTGAATATTAGAAAAATCATCTGGTATTTCTAATATAACTTCCCCATTTATATCTTCTCTATATGTTGGTGCGTATAAAATGATTTTTTTCTTAATTAAGTCTGGGTGGCTACTAAAAATATTTTTTTTTGTTAATTTTATCCAATTGCTATCTTTAAATTTATCTGTAGCAGGGTATCCAAGTTCTAAAATGTGATTATCAGAAACATGATAACTTTTCTTAAATACTGACCCCATTTTAGCTGACGCTACAATAAAATCATCAAATTGATTATAGACAGATTGAAATCGTTTTTTATCTTCAGCTGATCGATCAGCTGTCTTAGGCTCATCCCAACCAAACGATTTAATTGCCCCATTTGCATGCCAAAGTTGAACAATTTTGGTTGTTTTTTTTGTATGCATTGTGGCTAAAAAAGCAAAATAATTATCGACAAAAATTAAGTTACTCTTAGAAATCAGAGGGATTAAATTTAATACGAAAGAAATATTTTCAGTAAATATTTTGGTTTCAATATTTAAGTCTTCGATATTCTTAATTTCTAACTTCATAGAAGGTCGATAAAAAATGATTAAATGTTGATTATTATCTAAACATCTTTGATTTAATTTCCGAATGAAGTCACTATTACCACCGAAACTCATTAAATAGCTGATATTAGTACTTTTTTTAGAGAAATTCAGTAACGAAAATAGTCTGATGAGAAATAAGTAGATTATCTTTTTAATTTGCATAACTTATTAATCCTTTAGTTTTATTTATAATGCTTGCTCATAAAAACGTCCCCATATCTGAACGTTTTCTGAGATACTAACAAATGCGACCGGGTCTGACTCTTCCATTGCATCATGTAATTCATTTTGTTCATATCTCGAAATAACGGTAATTAAAAGTGTCTTATCATCATGATGATAAGCACCCTCAACATCGTTAACAATTGTGATTCCACGACGCATATGATTTTGTATTGAATCAATCACACTCTTAGGACGACTCGTCACAATCATAACTTGCATTTTTTGTTGTCTTGTATAAACCATATCCATGACTCTAGCATTAACAAATAATCCCAATGCAGAATAAAAAGCATATGGCCAACCATAAATAAAACCGGCTGCTAGAACAATAAAAGCATTAAAAATAATATTAATAGTTCCAATACTTTTACCTGTTTTCTTTTTAATTGTTAAGCCAATAATATCTAATCCACCAGTTGAAATTCCATTTCTAAGCGCTAATCCAGTACCAAATCCATTAACAGCTCCACCAAATATCGCGCAAATAATAGGATCCGTTGTTAACGTTACTGGCGTAATTGCTTTGATCATAATACTTGAAAATACAACTGCTAGAAAAGTAAACACAGTAAAACGGTGACCAATTTTATTCCAAGCCAAAATGAACATTGGTACATTTAAAAGAAATAAGAGTAACGCAGTCGATATTTGAAATGGTGCATATCGACTAAGGAGGGTTGCTACTAATTGCGCTAACCCCGTAATACCAGAGGCATATATTTTTCCTGGTGTCCAAAAAAAGTTCATCGCAACCGAAACTAATATCGCATATATAAATGCTGTTGAAGCTTTGGCCGCGTATGAATGTTTCTTAAAAATTTGTTGCAGATCGTCCATGATCAAAAAACCTCACATTTCATTTTAACAAGTTACGAATATTATACCATTCATTACGGTCAGATACAGTTAGACATTTACTTATCAAGTAAATCTTAATCTATACAAAAAGAGTCTTTTCAAAATTCATTCGAAAAGACTCTTTTAACTTATTTAGATTTCCAGACAGATTGTTTAAATTGATTCCGTCCACCGTTTTCTTCCATAGCAAATCTTCTTGGATTCTTTTTATAAAACTCTTGATGATAATCCTCAGCAGCATAAAATGGACCTGCATCTTCTATAGTTGTAACAATTGGTTCTTTGAATCTATGACTATCAATCAATAGTTGTCTTGAAGTTTCCGCAATTTTTCTTTGCTCATCATTTAGTGTATAAATCACTGGGCGATATGAACTACCCCTATCTTGAAATTGCCCCATCGCATCAGTTGGATCTGTTTGTTGCCAATATATCTCAACAAGCTGAGCGTAATTAATTTTTTTAGGGTCAAATGTTATCTCAACTGCCTCAGTATGCCCCGTTGTTTCAGATACAACATCTTCATATGTTGGATTTTTAGTGTGTCCTCCTGTATATCCAGATACGACATTTAAAATTCCTGCTTGTTCTTCAAACGGTTCAACCATGCACCAAAAACAACCACCAGCGAATATTGCTTTTTCACTCATTATCATCATTCCCCCTCTTAATATATGATAATAATAAATCACTTAACATAATATTGATATTTTTATGCCTAAAAAAGACTAATGAGTTTAATCATTAGTCTTTTAAACGTCTATTTTAATTTATTTTCTTCAACTTTTAACGATAATTCATCTAATTGCTTACTTGCAACTAGACTAGGCGCATTCGTCAATGGCTCTGATGCTTTTGAATTTTTAGGGAACGCGATAACTTCGCGAATGTTATCTTTCTTTGCCAATAACATAGCAAATCTGTCTAACCCAATAGCCAATCCACCATGTGGTGGGAATCCATAATCAAGTGCATCTAGGAAAAATCCAAATTGTTCTTCCGCACTTTCTTTAGTAAATCCTAAAGCCTTAAACATTTTTTCTTGAATATCGCGTTTATGAATACGGATTGACCCACCACCCAATTCATAACCATTCAAAATAATATCATAACTTTGTGCATGTGCTTCATGTGGATTTTCATCAAGTAAATGAATATCTTCTTCATTTGGCATAGTAAAAGGATGATGCGCAGCAATAAATTTGTCAAAGTCTTCACTGTATTCAAATAATGGCCAATCAACAACCCAAAGGAAGGCGAATCTATTTTCATCAATCATATCCATCTCTTTGGCAATATCATTACGTAAGTAACCTAATGATGCACGAACAACACTTGCTTTGTCAGCAACAAACAAAATTAAATCTCCGACATTTGCACCAGCAGCTTCTTTAATTGCATCAACATGGTCATTTAAAAATTTAGCAATTGGGCCACTAAATCCTTCTTCAGTTACTTTTACCCAAGCTAACCCTTTAGCACCAAAACGTTCAATATAAGCCGTTTTAGCATCAATCGCTTTGCGTGAATACTTATCGGCACCACCAGGAATCGCAATAGCATTAACAAGTCCACCATTGTTTAAAGTATTAGTAAATACTTTAAAATCAATATCTTTAACTGCAGCAGACATATCTTTTAATTCCATATCAAATCTAATATCCGGTTTTTCAGAACCATATCTTGCCATTGATTCATTCCAAGTCATACGTTGTAATGGTAATTCGAGGTCAATATTTAAAGTATCTTTCATTACACGTTTTAATAAACCTTCTGTTAAATCTTGAATTTCTTCAGCAGACATAAATGATGTTTCTAAATCTATTTGCGTAAATTCAGGTTGACGGTCACCACGCAAATCTTCGTCTCTAAAACAACGAGCAATTTGGTAGTAACGATCAAATCCGGCATTCATCAATAATTGCTTAAATAATTGAGGTGATTGTGGTAATGCATAAAAATGCCCAGGATAGACACGGGAAGGTACAAGATAGTCACGAGCCCCTTCAGGTGTTGATTTTGTTAAATATGGTGTTTCAATATCAATAAAATTTTGATTATCTAAGTAGCTGTGAACAGATTGTGTAATACGGCTACGAATCATTAATGATTTTTGCATTTCAGGACGACGTAAGTCTAAATAACGATATTTTAATCTTGTATCATCTACAACATTAATATCATCTTGTATTTCAAATGGCGGTGTTTTTGCTTTATTCAAAATAACTGCATTATGAACTTCAACTTCAATCTTACCCGTTTTCATTCTTGGGTTGATTGCTTTAGCATCCCGTTGTGTCACTTTTCCTGCAACCTCAACAACAAATTCATTACGTAACTCTTCAGCAATCTTTAAAGCTTCGGAATCAAATTCTTGACTAAAAACCAGTTGAACAATGCCCTCACGATCACGTAAATCAATAAAAATTAAATTTCCTAAATCGCGTCTTTTTTGTACCCATCCCTTTAATGTAACTGTTTGACCAATAAAAGTTTCATCAACTAAACCATTGTATGTTGTTCTTTTCATTCTCCATCAGCCTCCATTTCTAATTTTAATGCCTTTTCATATACTTTCGAAAAATCAGTATATACATCTTCTAATTTTAATATAATTTCTTGACTTGTTTTCATATTTTTAAAATTCAAAGTTTGTGTTTCTAGTTCGCTCTCACCTAAAGTCATAACAAAATGAGCATTCATACGATTAGCAGATTTAAATTGACCTTTTGGTTTACGATTTAAATAATCTCTTTCAATTGAATAACCTGCCTTACGCATTGATTGCACGAGTTTTAGTGTTTCAGTATTCGTTTCTTCACCAATACCAACAACATAAACATCTAAACTTTGTTCAACGGGTAATTTTGCATCTTCAGCTTCAAGAACTAATAATAATCTTTCAATCCCCAAGCCAAAACCAATCCCTGGTGTTTCAGGACCACCTAATTGCTCAACAAGGCCATTATATCGTCCACCAGCACAAATGGTCGTAAATTTCCCACCAAATGCTTTTGAATCAGACATAATTTCGAAAATGGTATGGTTATAATAATCAAGTCCACGAACCATTGTTGAATCAACTTCATATGGAATTTCCAATGCATCAAGTAACACTTTTACTTGGTTAAAATGAGCCTGTGACTCTTCACTAAGGTAATCTAGAATTGATGGTGCATTTTTAACAATTTCTTGATCACCTTTATCTTTACTATCCAAAACGCGTAGTGGATTTTTTTCTAAACGTGCTTTTGAATCATCACTTAATTGATCAGCGAAGGGACGTAAATATGCAACTAATGCGTCACGATAATTATCACGACTATCATTATCTCCCAAAGTATTAATAGCTAATTTTAAATTTGTTAATCCAAATTTTGATAAGAAATCAATTGCCATTGCCATAACTTCAACATCAAGTGTTGGATTATCAACCCCAAAGGCTTCAACTCCAATTTGATGAAATTGACGTAAGCGTCCAGATTGAGGTCTTTCATAACGAAACATTGGTCCAATATAATACGTTTTAAATGGCTTTTGAATTTCTGGGCCATAAAGTTTATTTTCAACATACGCTCTAACAACTCCAGCTGTTCCTTCAGGACGAAGTGTTATATGGCGGTCACCTTTATCTTTAAAATCATACATTTCTTTAGTTACAATATCAGAAGTATCACCTGAAGTTCTTGAAAAAACCTCAAAATGTTCAAAAAGTGGTGTTCTAATTTCATCATATTGGTAACTTGAGAATATATTTCTAGCGGTTTCTTCAATATATTGCCATTTTTTTGAATCTGCTGGGATTATATCTGCTGTTCCTTTGGGACGTTGAAATTTCATTATAAATCCTCCTATTTGTGGCATTATATACAAAAAAGCACCCTCATCTAAATACGACAAGGGTGCTTTTGCACGGTACCACCTTAATTTTTTACTAATAGCTTAACGCAACTTAAACGACATGTGATTTAACCACACGCACCTCAAAAGTGTCTTTCGGTTAGCAAAAATGGTGAATATTTCAGCAAATTATTCACTCTCTATACAATTTAACTAACCTAATTTCTTTTTCATCGGTTTTAATATTTTATTAATTATAAAGTTACTCGAGTAACTCTCTAAAGTCAAGTACAGCTTAACTTACAATATTATTAAATTTGATTCTTACTATTGAACAAATATTTGGTATACTAATATTTAGATTCAATATCTATAGTTAAAGGAGTACATAAATGTCAACAAATAGAAAACATGGATTCAGCATAAACTGGCCAAGAGTCATTTTATTAATCATCATTTTTTGTACCCTATGTTTAGGTATTGTAAAAACGACAACTTATTTAAAAGAAACCGTTGTTACATCTGACAATATTAATGTACGTACCGGACCAAGTACGTCAAATAAAGTGTTAGACACTCTTAAGAAAGGTGAGCGTATTACAATTATTCGAGAAAAAAATAATTGGTCATACGTAAGTTTGCCAAATACTAAAAAAGGTTGGGTAGCAAACTGGATTCTTTCTAAAAAAAATGCCAAAGTGACTAAATTATCTGAAGCAACGATTGTTTTAGATCCCGGACATGGCGGTAACGATTCAGGTGCACTTTCAATCAAAGATAAACAAGAAAAAATCTACACGCTTCAAATTGTAAAAAAAGTAGCTTATCTTCTTAAGAAACGTGGCGCCAATGTGATTTTAACACGAGACTCTGATTCGTATGTAGATTTAGCCCCACGCGCTAAACTTGCAGAATCAAATAATGCAGATGCATTTATTAGTTTCCATTTTGATTCATCGCCTAATGATGATGAAGCAACTGGTTTAACAAGTTACTACTATAATAAGACAGCTGATTTAGCACTTGCAAATTCAATAAATGCCGAATTAAACGATACCGGTCTTGATAATCGTGGAACGGAATTTGGCGATTTTCTTGTTCTAAGAGATAATACACAACCATCCGTCTTACTAGAATTAGGGTACATTAATACAAAATATGACTTTAAGTTAATCCAAAGTAGCAGCTTTCAAGAAAAAACAGCAAAATCAGTCGTTGAAGGTTTAACAAATTATATCCAAAATAAATAAGACAATGCTTAACTATCATTGTCTTATTTTTGTATTAAATCAATTAATTTCAATACACGCTTATCTGGTTTTTCAACTGTTGAAATCATTTGATCAAAATCAAATAAATATCCCTTCATACCTGCATTATGCCCTGCAGCAATATCCAACTCCCGATCACCAATCATTGCTGCTTTCTGGTAATCAACTGCATTTTTTTCTGCAAGATAATTAAGTGACGCTGGATTAGGTTTCCTTGGAAATTTTTGATCTGAAGTAACAAAATCTGAAAACAAATGAATAATATTTGTTTCCCTAAGCATATCAATTGCGCTTTGATCCCTATGGGTTAATAAAAAGTTTTGTCCACCATTATCAACCACCCATTTACAAACTTCTTTTGCACCAGGAAATAATTTTGCATTTTTTTGACTCTGTCTTTCTAAATCATCATAGCTTACCCTCAATTGTTCAACATCTAAATTCAAATTTGTTTCTTGATAAATTTGAATTGCTTGTCTAACAGATTTTTCTCGCATAATTTTATAAATTTCTGTTCTAGTCGCAATTACATTTTGTAAACGTAACGCTTCTTGAAATGCCTTAACCATCTCAGGATAAGTATCAAAAAGCGTCCCATCAAAGTCCCAAAAATAATTATTTATCATTTTATACCCTCCAAATATTCTTTACACCAAAAAGATGTATTAGAGTTGATTCTAATACATCCTTTATTTTTTCTCTGTATCAAAAATAATTGTTACTGGTCCATCATTTATAAGTTCAACATCCATATCTGCTCCAAATTGACCTGGTTTAACAATAGTTACTATTTCAGCCAATTTTTGATTAAATTCATCATAATGTTCCTCAGCTAAATTAGGTTCTTCAGAATCTGTAAAGCTTGGTCTATTCCCTTTTTTTGTTGACGCGTACAAAGTAAATTGTGAAACAGATAGAATTTCTCCATTTATTTCTTGAATACTTAAATTCATTTTTCCCATATCATCTTCAAATAATCTGGAATTAGAGATTTTTTTTACCATATAATCTATCTCAGTAGATGTATCACCCGTCTTAAATCCCACCAATAAAAGATATCCTACATTAATCTGATTTAATACCTGACCATTTACCGAAACACTAGCCTTTTTAACACGTTGAACAACAATTTTCACTTCTTTAGTACCTCCATTAGAAAATTAATGAATTTTCCTTTTAACAGCATAAACGTCTTCAACACTTTTCAAAGTTTCCATAATTCTTTCTAATTGAACAATATCTTTTACGCCAACTGAAACATCCATTGTCGCAATTTTATTATTATCAACACGGCCATTAACTGAGCTTAATTGCTTAGTTGTATTATTCAATGATTGTAAAATATCATTCAAAAGTCCAGAACGATTGTACCCTTGGATTTCCAAATCAGATTGATAATTAGATTTATCATCCATGGTTTTATCCCATTTAACACTAATAATTCTTTCCCCGGACTCTTCAGCTTTAATAACATTAGGACATTCAGTTCTATGAACTGAAACACCACGCCCCTTTGTAATATAACCAATAATGTCATCTCCTGGAATAGGATTACAGCAATGACTTAATCGAACAAGTAAGTTATCGACGCCATCAATTACAACACCACCATCATGGCTACTTTTACGATTTTTTTCAGATACGTCTGGTTTTTTCATTTCTTTATGTTCTTCAAGGATTGCCTTCTGCTCATTAACTTGTCGAACTTCTTCTTCTTTAGAGCGAATATCTTCCGTTAAAGCATTGGCGACACCTAACGTTGCTACCTCTCCAAATCCAATTGCAGCATACAAGTCATCTGATTCAGACAATTGTCTTTTATCCAAAAGCTGTTTCATATTTTCTTTTGTAATGACTTTTTTAGGATCAAATCCTAAATCAATTAATTGCATCGTCAATAAATCTTCACCTTTAGCTGCATTAGCAACACGATCTTGTAGTTTGAAGAAGTGTTTAATTTTATTTCTAGCTTTATTTGTATGCACCAAATTAACCCAATCACGGCTTGGTCCTATTGAACTTTTACTAGTTAAGATATCAACAATGTCTCCATTTTTGACTTGATAATCTAATGGCACAATCTTTCCGTTAACTTTTGCACCCGTTGTATGATGTCCAATTTCAGTATGAATACTGTAGGCCATATCAAGTGGTCCTGCACCTTTGGGTAATTCAAAAACATCACCTTTAGGTGTGAATACATAAACGCGGTCACCAAAGATATCGCCTTTAACACTTTCCATAAAAGCAGAAGCATCATCAGTCTCATCTTGTAATTCAATAATTTCTTTAAACCAATTTAATTTTGTACCCGCGTCATCTTGCTGAACTTTCTCTTTCACACCTTCTTTGTAAGCCCAATGTGCTGCTACACCAAATTCAGCTATTTCATGCATCTCTTTTGTTCTAATTTGAACTTCAAAAGGACGTCCCTCTGGTCCGACAACAGTCGTATGCAGAGACTGGTACAAGTTAGCCTTTGGAATCGCAATATAGTCTTTAAATCTTCCAGGCATTGGTTTCCATCTAGAATGTATTGCCCCAAGTACCGCATAACAATCTTTAATTGATCCAACAATTACTCTAACAGCTAGGAGGTCATAAATTTGAGAGAATTGTTTATGTTGGTCTTTCATCTTTTTATAGACAGAATACAAATGCTTTGGTCGCCCATAAATTTCGCTTGAAACTTTTAAATCACTAATGGAAACTTTTATTTCTTCAATAGCTCCAGAAATATAAGCCTCACGTTCTTCACGTTTAGAATTCATCAAATGAACAATTCGATAGTATTGTTGGGGGTTCAGATAACGTAATGAACTATCTTCTAATTCCCACTTAATCGTACTAATACCTAAACGGTCTGCCAATGGTGCATATATTTCTAACGTTTCATTTGCAATTCGTCGTTGCTTATCTGGACGTAAGTGTTTTAACGTCCGCATATTATGTAACCTATCTGCTAATTTCACAATAATAACACGTAAATCTTTAGACATCGCTAACAATAATTTACGATGATTTTCAGCTAATTGCTCTTGATGAGATTTATATTGAATTTGACCTAATTTTGTTACACCATCGACAATTACTTGCACATCTTTACCAAAAAGTTCGCCTACATCACCTAAAGTAACTGGTGTGTCTTCAACAACATCATGTAAAAATCCTGCACTAACAGTCTCCGGATCCATTTTTAATTCTGCAAGAATACCAGCAACTTGTATTGGGTGCATTATATATGGTTCGCCAGACTTACGATATTGATTCTTATGAACATAGGTAGCAAAATCACATGCTTTTTGTACAAATGCAACATGTTCTTCATTCATATAGCTTTCAACGATTTCCAAAACGTCTCTAGCACTCCACATTTCTTCTTTTGTCATATCTACACACCTCTTTTTATATAAAATAAAAATACGCGATTCCATAATGCAGTCCGCGTACTCATGTATTCATAAAGTATTTGTATTATTTTTTTGAAATTCCCCATGTTAATAATGATAAACAAAGATAAATAATTGCAAAAAAGATAGTGATACTTTGAAATAAATGGCACAACACACCTATTGCAAAAATAACTGGAAAGAAAAAGTTAAAAATCAAACTATGATCATTTCTACCAATAATAACACCAATAATGATAGAAAAAATGACATTTACTATAAATAAAGAAACACCAATTTTTATAACATCGTTTGCATTAACTAAGGTCAGTACCATCGGGACCACAATTCCGATGGCAATACTTACCGTTAAGTACCATGCAGCTGTTATGCTTAGAAAATTTTTCAAAAATATTTCCTCATTTCGTTTTCTCATGCCTTACTTAACTTAATTCACTAACAAATGAAAGGCTCGCTAATAAGTATAACGGAGCAGTCTCTGCACGTAAAATTCTAGGTCCTAAGCCTACCTTTTGATAACCAGCTGTAGCTAACTTATCAATTTCTGATTTTGAAATACCACCCTCTGAACCAAATACCGCAATCATATTTTGATTAGGTTCAATCAAATCAAATGATTTTTTTAGTTGGCTAACCTCACCTTGTTTAGCAGATTCTTCATATGCAACAATCTGAATATCATAAGATTGTTGAAATATCTCATCAATTTTTTTAGCGTATGAAATCGTTGGAATTTTAGTTCGATGTGCTTGTTCTGCAGCACCCTTAGCAATTTTTTTTAAACGTTCAATTTTTTTAGCCTGCTTTTTTTGATCCCATTTTGCAATAGAAAAATCACTATTAAAAAATATAAAATGGGCAGCCCCCATTTCTGTACCTTTTTGTACAATCCAGTCTGCCTTATCTTTTTTTGAAAGAGCCGACGCAATTGTTACTTCTACTGGCAACTCAACTAATGTTTCTACTGTCTTTTGATAATCAAAAGTAGCTGAACTTTCAGTAACCTGTTTCATCTTTGCAACAACAACCTCTGTTGATTGCTTAACGAGTTCAACTTGATCACCAACAGCCAAACGCATAACTTTAATTGCATGATGAAAATCCTCATCTGTTAAAATTAACTCATCAGATTTCAAAAAATATCTCTGCATCTTTACTACCTAACCTTCCAAATCCATTTTAACTGCAATAATTGAGAACCAGTCACCCATATTTAAAATCTGTTGTATTTCAAATCCACCAGTTACCAGTGACTCCTTGATTAAATCGACTTTATCTGCAATAATCCCAGATGTCACAAAATGGCCACCTGGATTTAAATTTCTTCTAGCTTGCGGAATTAACGGTACAATAATTTCGGACAAAATATTAGCCACAATTAAATCAACCTTATTATCAATACCATTTAGTAAATCATTAGCTGCTACATGTATCTGATTTGCAATTGGATTTAAGTTGAAATTTAATACGGCAGCATCTACTGCAATATCGTCCAAATCATACGCATCAATATGACCAACACCAAGATGTTTTGCAGCAATACTTAAAACACCTGAACCTGTTCCAACATCAATCATAGATTCATTTCCACGTATTACTTGCTCTAGTGCTACCAAAGCTAGCCGGGTTGTGGGATGTGTTCCTGTACCGAATGCTTTACCAGGGTCTAAACGTATCACTTTTTCATCAGGTTGGACCACCTGATATTTCTCCCAACTTGGTACTATTGTTAGGAATCGGGTAACTCTAACCGGATGGTAGTATTGTTGCCATTCCAATCCCCAACCTTGGTCATCCACTTCATTCAATTCAATCAGACCACGTCCCGGATTAAGTCCAAAATCAGCTAATTGATTAACCCTACTCTGTATAGTTGGCAATATTTCAGGAATAAAAATAGTTTCAGGGAAAAAGGCAGAAATCTTTGCTCCATCATTTTGGTGCTCAACTGATGTAAAATCGTTCCCGTCTAAATTATCCTGCATTAATTTTTCAAAATCTTTTGAATCATCAATTTGGACACCTTCAGCACCACTTTCAATTAAAATATTAGAAACCGCTTCTACAGCTTCACTACTTGTTGAGATACTTACTTCTGTCCATTTCAAATTGAAATCCTCCTAAAATTTTGGATAAATTAATCGCATACTTTTTTCTGTACTTTGTGCTTTTTGAATTTTTTCAAAATCGCTAGCTGACCAACTTAGTTCAAAGAATTCAGCATCATCATCATTCAAAAAATCTAACAAATCACTTTGACCATTGTCTAGTACAATTTGTAAATAGTTAATAAATGCTGCTGCCTCTGAGCGTTCCCAACCCGATTTCCCTTGAAAGGGTAATGTTGTTAAATACTCTTTTTCAACTTCCTTTGAGTCAAAACGTTCTTCATCATAGAGTAATATAGCATCCCCAAATGAAATAATGGGTAATTCTGAGTTAACACCTTCAATATCAAGAATTGCTTGTTGTGACTTATTCTCAGCATAAAATGTGAGATCTACTGTAAATGTATGATCCTTTTTCTGCCAATCTAATACAATATCACCATCAAAATCAATTTTTGGTAATTCCTTCTTTAAATAATCAAACAATGTTTCTTGTGCCATACTATCACCTCATATTTTAAATAAATTTAAATTACATCAAATTTTGTTTAGTTCTCAAAGTTTATTATAAAGCATTGCATTCATTCATGCATTAATTAAAGAGGAAAACGATAACAATTTATCGCTTTTTTTGGTAAACTAAGGTTATTAAAATATTGGGGAGGTTTTATTTATGGGAAGAAAGAAAATGATTTTGGATTTAGACACTGGTATTGACGATGCATTGGCTATTGCCTATGCTCTCGCTAGTACCGAAATTGATTTAATTGGTATTGTAGGTTCTTACGGTAACCTGCAAATGCTAGCTGGTGTTCAAAACAGTTTGAACTTACTTAATTTATTAGGTGAATCAAATATTCCAGTTTATCTCGGTGAGAAACATTCAATCACGACTCAATCTTTTGATACTTTAGAAATAAGCCAAGAAATACATGGTATGAACGGTTTAGGTGACATAAAAATCCCTAAATCAAGCCAACCATACGCCTCAGAATCTGGAATCGATTTTATTATCGATTCTGCACATGAATTTCAATCAGATTTAATTATTGTGCCTACTGGTCCATTAACGAACTTATCATTAGCCATAAAAAAAGATCCTAAAATTGAAACATTAATTGGTAAAGTCGTTTTAATGGGTGGTGCTTTAACAATCCCTGGAAATGTAACTGCCGTTGCTGAAGCAAATATTAATCAAGATCCAGAAGCCGCAAATGAAGTATTCCAAAGTAAATTGCCTATTACAATGGTAGGTCTAGACGTAACACTTAAAACACTTTTAACAAAAAAAGAAACAGAGCTATGGCGTGAAATTGACAGTCCATCAAGTCGAGCTTTCGCCGATATTGTTGATTACTATATTAACGCCTATGCAAACCTAAAAACAAATTTAGACGGCTGTGCTTTGCATGACCCCTTAGCTGTTGCCGTTGCTATAGATGCATCTTTAGTCACTACTTTACCTATCAATATGAAAGTTGACACAGAAGCGCCTTTTTCTGGACGTACAATCGGTGACGAGACACGCCTAAATTCAAATCAAGCAACAACGGTTGTCGCTGTTGCCGTTGAAACCGAAAGATTCTTATCGACTTTTATGACACGTTTATCAACTTTATTTTCAAAAAATTAAATTTAACGGAGTTTACTTATGCAATATCTCGGTCCATTCATTCTTTCCATTTGGTTTATTATGACCACTATTATTTATATTTCTACATTTACGAAAAAAAAACGTCGAAAATTTTCATATAAGTCACTTTTTTTTGGCTCGTTAGCCTGGGAAAAAAATAGTCGTAACTGGCTATTGATACTGGGACTTTTTTCGCTTATTAGTTTAAATCCTATTACAGATACATTTATCTTTTTGATGATACTTGGTGGTTACATTGCTGTTACCTCATGTTTAAACTTATTCTTACATCATGGTAATCGCCGTCAAACTATTCTAATCATTATTCTTTCCTTCTTTTTAATTTTAGCAGCATTCTATCCTTTATTATCAAATTTTAAATAAGTAAAGATAGTTGCTTTAAATTAACTCAAAGACGATAATGTAAGCGTTAACTGTAATTTTAATAAACTTTATTATTCATACTACTATTTATTCAAGGGAGATCACTATGCCACATATAATCGGTGTTGATATTGGAACAACAAGCACGAAAGCAGTTTTATACGATCTTAAAGGTACCGTAATTGAATACGCTAATATTGGTTACTCACTTTATCAAGAAGAAAATGGGATGGCTGAACAAGATCCTGATGAAATTTATGCTGCTGTAACAAAAGCAATCACTGAGGTCAATAAAAAAGCGAACTTACGCCCCACTGATTTAAAAGGCGTTTCATTTTCAGCTGCCATGCACAGTTTAATTCTACTTGATAAAAATCATAAACCGTTAACTAGATCGATTACTTGGGCTGATAACAGAGCTAGCAAGTGGAGTGATGATTTAAATGAATCAGGTGTTGGTCATGAAATTTATCTCAAAACTGGAACACCTATTCATCCTATGTCACCATTATCAAAACTAATTTGGTTAAAGAATGATAAACCAGATTTATTTAATCAGGCAGCCTATTTTGTTGGTATTAAAGATTATATTTTATATCAATTATTTGATCGACTTGTTATTGATCATTCTTTAGCGTCAGCTACAGGCTTATTCAATATTTTTAATTTAGATTGGGATAAGCAAGCATTATCTGTAACTGGTGTCACACCTGAACAGTTACCAGAACTAGTTGAAACAACGTACCAACTATCCGGACTAAATACTGAATTTTCTAAAATAACTGGTATCCAACGTGATGTTCCTTTTATTGTTGGTGCAAGTGATGGTGTTCTATCAAACCTTGGTGTTAATGCTATCGAACCGGGTGTTGCGGCTGTCACAATTGGTACGAGTGGTGCCGTTAGAATGGTTATCGATCACCCTGTTACAGATCCTAAAGGTAGACTATTCTGTTATGCGCTCGCCAAAAATAAATGGGTCATTGGTGGGCCAGTTAACAATGGCGGTATCGTCTTCCGCTGGTTGCGCGATGAGATATTTACACCCGAAAAAATTACTGCTGAACAAATGAAAATTGATCCCTATGAAGTCATCACTCAAATTGCAGAAAAGGTTCCTGCCGGTTCCGATGGACTCCTCTTCCACCCCTATCTTGGTGGCGAACGGGCACCACTCTGGGATGCTAATGCTAGAGGTTCATTCTTTGGTTTAACACGTCAACATACACGTGCGCATATGGCTCGAGCTGTACTTGAAGGGATCGTTTTCAATTTAGACATGGTCATGTTAGCACTAACTGAAATTGCTGGGAAACCCACTAGAATCCAAGCAACAGGTGGTTTTGCCCAATCATCTTTATGGCGACAATTATTAGCCGATATTTTTGAACAAGAAGTTACAATTCCTGAAAGTTTTGAAAGTTCTTGTCTTGGCGCAGCTGTCTTAGGAATGCAAAGTTTACATTTAATTGCTGATCTATCTGCTGTTGAAAATATGATTGGTTCCATGCATGTCCACCAACCACAAAAAGAAAACTTTGAAGTATATCGTGAGCTATTACCTATATTTGTTCGAGTAAGTAGGTCATTAAGCGCTGAATATAAAAATATTGCTGATTTCCAGCGGAAACATTATCATCAAATCTAGTTTCATTGGGGGAAAGTTACTATGCCACTTTTAATTGTTTTTATTGGGATTCTCTTTTTACTTTTATTAATCATTAAATTTAAATTAAATACATTTGTTTCATTAATTATCACATCATTTGTTGTTGCCATTGGATTAGGGATGCCTTTAGATAAAATCACGACTTCTATCGAAAATGGTATTGGTAGTCAATTAGGTCATTTATCCTTAGTCTTCGGTTTTGGTGCTATGCTAGGTAAACTGGTTGCTGATTCAGGTGGTGCTTATCGGATTGCGACTACTTTAATTAACCGATTTGGTCGAAAATGGATTCAATTAGCAGTCGTACTTGCATCATTCATTATTGGTATTGCATTATTTTTCGAAGTTGGTATTGTTTTATTGATCCCAATCGTTTTTGCGATTGCTACGGAATTAGGAATTTCAGTTTTATATCTTGGGATTCCCATGGCAGCTGCACTTTCAGTTACTCATGGCTTTTTACCACCTCACCCCGCCCCAACTGCAATTGCATCAGCACTAAATGCTAATGTAGGGATGGTTCTTATTTACGGATTACTATTAGCTATTCCGGTAACATTGATTGCCGGTCCACTTTTCGCTATGATTGCAAAAAAATATATTCCTTCGGCATTTAAGCAAAAAGGAAATTTAAGCGCATTAGGAACACAAAAAGAATTTAAACTTGAAGATACACCTAGTTTTGCAATGAGTACTTTGACATCTTTATTTCCCGTTGTAATTATGGCTATTTCAACAGTTTACGACATGATTATTAATAAAGGGATAACACCAAAGAACCCTAACTCTATAGATTCCTTTTTCATGTTCGTTGGGTCTCCTGGCGTTGCCATGCTGCTCTCCCTTCTGTTCGCTATCTATTCAATGGGTATTGCCCGAAAGATCCCAGTCAAAGATATTATGGCTTCTCTTGAAGTTGCCATTAAACAAATTGCAATGCTACTCTTAATCATTGGTGGTGGAGGTGCATTTAAGCAAGTTCTTGTTGATGGTGGTGTCGCAGATGTTATCTCAAGAATGTTTGAATCCTCATCGTTATCACCATTATTGTTAGGCTGGTTAATTGCTGCACTTCTTAGAATTTCTCTTGGTTCTGCAACAGTTGCTGCATTAACAGCTGCCGGTCTAGTCAGTGGTTTAATAGCTGGGTCAGGCGTTGATCCTGCATTAATGGTTATCGCCATTGGTTCAGGTAGTTTAATTGCATCTCACGTAAACGATGCTGGTTTCTGGATGATTAAAGAATATTTTGATCTAACCGTTAAAGAAACACTCGCAACGTGGACCGTTCTTGAAACAGTCGTCTCTGTTTCAGGGCTCGGTGGTGTTATGCTTATTAACTTATTCGTATAAATTAATAAAAGGCTAAGTTATTTTAGATAACTTAGCCTTTTATTATGTTGTTAAATTTAGACATGTGTTAAAATAGACACCATTCTAAATTGAAATTATTGGAGGCAATATTATGGATTCACTATCTGCTATCTTATTATTACTTGGTGGCGTGGTTATCGCAAATGTGATTGCTGTTAAGTTTCCAAAAGTTCCACAAGCTTTTTATCAAATTGGTATAGGATTAGCGCTTTCTTTATTACCAAATTTCCAACATTTCGAACTTAACCCAGAATTATTTTTTATGATAATCGTTGCACCTATTATTTTCAATGAAGCCCAAAATACATCTAGAAGAGCATTAGCTAGAAATATTTTAACGACGCTTTCATTAGCCATCATTTTAGTTGGTGCAACAATAATTGTCACTGGGTTTTTAGTTCACTCAGTCTTACCTGATTTATCACTTGCCTTAGCATTTGCGTTAGCAGCGATTGTCACACCCACAGATACAGTAGCAGTATCTTCAGTGACAAAAAATTTACCGATTCCTGAGTCAATGATGAATATATTGGAAAATGAATCCTTGTTTAATGATGCATCTGGTATTGTTGGTCTTAGTTTAGCATTAACTGCTTTCTCTTCAGGTACTTTTTCTATGAACGAAGGTCTAAGTGCTTTTAGCACATCATTTTTTGGTGGACTCTTAATTGGTGCATTTTTAGGATTAGTATTCGTTAAAATAAGGTTAACGTTACTAAATTGGCACATCGAAGATACAGCAATTATGATTCCAATTGAAATAATAACTCCTTTTTTAATTTATTTTATATCTGAAGAATTAGGTTGTTCAGGTATTTTAGCAGTCGTTGCTGCCGGTTTAATTCATGGTGTTCAAAAAGATCGTTTACGGTTATCTTCAACTAAATTACAATTTATATCAAGTAGTATTTGGAAAGTACTTACAGATGCTTTAAATGGGTTTGTTTTTGTAGTTCTAGGTTTAACATTGCCTACTGTTACCTCGGATTTATTAAAAAGCTCAGGATTTAATTCACTAATTTTACTTGTTATTAGTATTGGTATTTACTTTATTATGACACTAATGCGTTTTCTATGGTCCCACTTCCTATTAAAAAATTTATCAACAAAAGACGATTTTACATTTGCCCTAAGTGGAATTCACGGAACAATTACACTATCCATGGCATACTCATTACCATTAGTAACTGTTTCAGGAATTGAATTCCCTATGAGAAATGAAATCATTTTTATAGCTGCATTAGTTATATTAATTAGCATGTTAGTTCCTACTTTCCTACTACCGCACTTAATTACCAAAAAGAATGAGATTACTATTTTAGAAAATATTGGTGAAATTCGTTCTAAGATGGTTATTTACACTGTTGAACAACTTAATGTCACAAATATTCCTAGTCCAGAAAGACAAACAGTAATTGAAACGCTATATAACCAACAAAATTTTTTAAAACGGCCTAAAAAGAGTGATTTTTATGACCTATTAGAAAAAACACAAGAAATTGAAGAAAATATTTTGCATGAATTATTATCGAGTGGTCAGGTTTCTGAAAAAACTGGTTCTTGGTACGAAAAGTATCTTGCTACAACTTATCAATCAACCCGTGGATTTTCACTTAAACATCTCATAATACACTTGAAATTCTATTCACTTCATTTATTTAAACATTTTGCTATTAAGAAAGGCGAAAAAGCGCTATCTCAGGTTACTGAAAATCAAAAAAATACTTTCAAAAAATATTATAATAATACAAAAGATGACTTTATTTTAATGGAGGAATCTAGTTATCAGGCAGCAATTACTTATTTAACCTCTATTACCACTGTTGACAATTCAATGGCCGTTACTCTGGTTAGACAATTTTTATCAGTTAGACACAGAAGAATGTTTTCAAATGAGACTGAACTTATCTTACAAAATAATATTTTTATAAATGCCTTTCAATTAGAATATAATTTTGTTCAACTTCAATTAGAACAAAAATTAATCACCCCTGCAACGGCAAATCTGTTAAGAGAACAAATTTCATACGATGAGATGGTTTACATGCAAAATAATGAAGCATACTTATCATAAAAAAAACGACAACCAGACTTTTCCGGTTGTCGTTTTTACTTATTTTTTCTTAGATTCTTCATCTTCATCAATTTTCAAGACTGCCATAAATGCTTCTTGTGGAATCTCAACATTACCAACTTGTTTCATTCGTTTCTTACCAGCTTTTTGTTTTTCCAAAAGTTTCATACGGCGTGTTCGATCTCCACCATACAATTTAGCTGTAACATCCTTACGGTATGCTTTAATATTTGTTCTTGCAATAATTTTTTGTCCAGCAGCAGCTTGAACTGGAATTTCAAACATTTGGCGCGGAATTAATGATCTTAATTTATTGACGATACCTTTTCCACGTTCAAAAGAAAAATCACGATGAACAATAAAACTCAATGCATCAACTGCTTCACCATTCAACAAGATATCAACTTTAATTAAATCACTTGGACGGTAACCCTCTTCTTCATAATCCAGGGATGCATATCCACGTGTATTAGATTTTAATTTATCAAAGAAATCAAAGATAATTTCTGATAAAGGCATATGATAAATAATATTTACACGGAATTCATCTAAGTAATCCATCGTCTCAAAAACACCACGTTTTTTTTGACAAAGTTCCATGACTGCTCCAACATATTCATTAGGTACCATAATACTTGCTTTCACATAAGGTTCGTTAATTTGCTTAATTGATGATGGTTCTGGCATTTCAGAAGGGTTAGAAACAATTATTTTCTCACCATCAGTTAAATCAACATGATAAATTACAGATGGTGCCGTTGTAATCAAATCTAACCCAGATTCACGTTCTAACCGCTCTTGGACAACATCCATGTGTAATAACCCTAAAAATCCACAACGGAACCCAAATCCTAGTGCTTGTGACGTTTCTGGTTCAAATTGTAAAGCAGCATCATTTAATTGTAATCTTTCAAGTGCCTCACGTAATTCATTATATTTTGAATTATCTACGGGATATAACCCACAATAAACCATAGGATTAATTGCACGGTAACCATCTAGTGCTTCAGTTGCTGGATTGTCAGCTGAAGTTACTGTATCACCAACTCGTGTATCTCGAATATCTTTAATTGCCGCTGTAACATACCCAACATCTCCGGCCATTAAAAAATCACGATTAACTGCTTTGGGTGACATAACCCCAACTTCAGTCACTTCATATTTTTTCTTACTATTCATTAATTCAATTGTGTCGCCAGGTTTTACAACACCGTCAACCACCCGAATACTCAAAACAACGCCACGGTAACTATCATAGATTGAATCAAAAATTAAAGCTTTCAATGGTTTTTTTAAATCACCATTTGGTGCAGGAATTTTCGTTACAATCTGTTCCAGCATCTCTTCAATACCAATACCATTTTTAGCACTTGCCAGAACGGCATCAGAGGCATCTAATCCGATAACATCTTCAATTTCTTTTTTTACCATTTCAACATTAGCAGATGGTAAGTCAATTTTATTAATAACTGGTAAAATCTCCAAATCATCATCAATCGCTAAATAAACGTTTGCGAGTGTCTGTGCCTCAACACCTTGAGCAGCGTCTACAACAAGTACAGCACCTTCACAAGCCGCCAAACTCCTTGAAACTTCATAAGTGAAATCAACATGTCCTGGTGTATCAATTAAATGAAAGATATATGTTTCACCATCTTTAGCAAGATAATGTAATTCAACCGCATTTAATTTAATTGTAATTCCACGTTCTCGTTCAAGATCCATCGAATCGAGTAATTGATTTTGCATCTCACGTTTAGTAACTGTATCAGTCATCTCGAGGATACGATCCGCAAGTGTGGATTTTCCATGATCAATATGTGCTACAATCGAAAAGTTTCGAATATGTTTTTGTCTATCTTGCATTTCTTCAAAATCCATTAATAGCGTCCTACTTTCTTGTTTCTATCTCTTCTGATTATAACAATCAACGCTACTAAACACAATTACAGTTCGCATACAAAAAAATAGAATCATCTTAGAAGACGATTCTATTTTTAACTTTATTTCTTATTTTTAAATTGATCTTTTAACTTATCAAATAAATTACCTTCGCCAACAACGTTTTTACCGCTAGCTGTAGCAAATTCTTTCAAAGCATCTTTTTGTTCTTTTTTAAGATTACGAGGTGTTTCAATATTAACCGTCACTTCTTGATCACCATTACCCTTACCATGTAATTTAGGCGCACCCTTATCACGTAATCTGAAAGTCGTTCCAGTCTGTGTTCCAGCGGGAATCTTCATTTTTACATCTCCATGAACGGTTGGAACCGTTACTTCGTCGCCCAATGCAGCTTGGACAAAGCTAATTGGAACATCAATGTAAATATCAGGACCTTCACGGTCAAATGTGCCACTAGCCTGAACTCTAAAGATAATGTATAAATCTCCATAAGGTCCACTATTTTCACCAGATTCACCTTGTCCTTGAAGACGCATCTGTTGACCATCTTCAACACCAGCAGGAACAGTTACTTTAACTTCATGTCTTTCATCAATATGGCCTGATCCATGACATGTATCACATTTTTCTTTAATCTCTTTACCTGTACCATGACAAATATCACATTCTTGTTCAGTCATCATGTTTCCAAGTGGCGTACGACGCTCAACTTGGATAGTACCTCGACCACCACATTTATGACATGTAATTGGAGAAGTTCCAGGTTTTGCTCCAGAACCAGAACAAGTAGCACATAGACTTTTACGATTGTATTTAATTGTTGATTCTTTACCAAAAACACCTTCATTAAATGTCAATGTCATCTCGTATTGCAAATCACGACCTGCTCGTGGAGCGGTTGGATCTTGGGAAGCACCACCACCGCCGAAAAATGAACTGAAAATATCTTCAAATCCACCGCCGCCAAATCCACCTTGTTGTCCTTGACCACCAAATCCTCGGTAAGCACCACCTTGAGACCCAGCTGAACCATATTGATCGTATTCAGCTTTCTTTTGTGGATCACCAACTGTTTCATATGCTTCAGTGATTTCTTTAAATTTATCTTCGGCACCAGCATCCTTATTAATATCCGGATGATATTGTTTAGATAACTTACGATACGCTTTTTTTATTTCTTCAGGTGACGAATCTTTAGTCACACCAAGTACATTATATGGATCTTTGTTCTCTGCCATTCCGTACCTCCGAATAACCTTTTTGGTTTTTATTGCTCTAAATAGGATAACATGTCTAACATGAAATAAAAAGCCAAAGTCCCAAAGGCCTTTGACTTTCTATCACACTCAAAATTTAGTAAAGATTACTTCTTATCTTCAGGGTTAACTTCTTCGAAGTCACCATCGACAGTTTCATCTTTAGGGTCTTTAGCCGTGCCTTCAGCACCAGCTTCACCTTGAGCTTCTTGTGCTTGTTGATACAATTTAACAGTTAAGTCTTGAACAATTTTATTCAATTCATCTTTCTTAACTTTCATATCTTCAACATTGTTATCTTCTTGAGCTTTCTTCAAAGCATCACGAGCATCTTCAGCAGATTTAATTTCTTCTTCAGTTACTTTACCTTTTAATTCTTCCAAAGTTTTATCAACTGAGAATAATAATTGATCAACTTCATTCTTCAAATCAACTTCTTCTTTACGTGCCTTATCTGCTTCTTCGTTTTCTTTAGCTTCATTAACCATGCGTTCGATTTCGTCTTCTGCAAGACCACCTGAACTCTTGATTGTAATTTTTTGTTCTTTGTTTGTGCCTAAATCTTTAGCAGAAACGTTAACAATACCATTTTTATCAATATCAAATTTAACTTCAATTTGAGGGATTCCACGAGGTGCAGCAGGAATATCATTTAATTGGAAACGGCCTAATGTTTTATTATCAGTAGCCATTGGACGTTCACCTTGTAAGACATGGATATCAACGGCAGGTTGGTTATCTGCAGCTGTTGAGAACGTTTGTGACTTGCTTGTTGGGATCGTTGTATTACGATCAATTAACTTAGTAAAGACGCTACCCATTGTTTCAATACCCAATGAAAGTGGTGTTACATCAAGTAAAACAACATCCTTAACATCACCAGTAATGACACCACCTTGAATTGCAGCACCAAGTGCAACAGCTTCATCAGGGTTAACTGATTGGTTAGGTTTGTGATCTGTTTCTTTTTCAACTAATGCTTGAACAGCAGGAATACGTGTTGAACCACCAACCAAGATAACTTGATCAATATCAGCATTTGTTAATCCAGCATCTTTTAAAGCATTTTGAACTGGAATACGTGTACGTTCAACTAAGTCTTGTGTAAGATTATCAAATTTTGCACGTGATAATGTTGCTTCTAAATGTAAAGGTCCAGCAGCACCGGCTGTAATAAATGGTAAGCTAATTTGTGCACTAGTAACACCAGATACATCTTTTTTAGCTTTTTCAGCAGCATCTTTAAGACGTTGCATTGCCATTTTATCTTTTGATAAGTCAATACCATTTTCTTTTTTGAAGGTCTCAACTAACCAGTCCATGATTTTTTGATCAAAATCATCTCCACCAAGTTTAGTATCACCGTTTGTTGATAGTACTTCAAAGACACCATCACCTAATTCAAGGATAGAAACATCAAATGTACCACCACCTAAATCGAATACAAGGATTTTTTCATCTTTTTCAGTATTTTCAAGACCATATGCTAAAGCAGCAGCAGTAGGTTCGTTAACAATACGTTCAACTTCTAAACCGGCAATTTTACCAGCATCTTTTGTAGCTTGACGTTGTGAATCGTTAAAGTAAGCAGGAACTGTAATAACAGCTTGTGTTACTGATTCGCCTAAGTAAGCTTCAGAATATTCTTTGATGTATTGTAAAATCATAGCAGAAACTTCTTGTGGTGTGTATGATTTTCCTTGAATATCTACTTTGTAGCCTTCTTCTCCCATGTGACGTTTAATTGATGCAACAGTATCAGGGTTTGTGATTGCTTGGCGTTTAGCAACTTCACCAACTTGAGTTTCGCCATCTTTAAATGAAACAACAGATGGTGTTGTACGATTTCCTTCTGGGTTTGTAATAATTTTTGCTTCTTTACCTTCTAACACAGCAACAGCTGAGTTAGTTGTTCCTAAATCAATTCCTATAATTTTTGCCATAATTTATCTACCTCTTCTTATATTATTATTGAGCGACAACGACCATTGCTGGACGTAACACTCTATCTTTTAATTTATATCCTTTTTGAAGGACTTGAACAATTGTATCTGCTTTTTGATCATCAGAAGCTGGAACTGTTTGAACTGCTTGGTGAACATTTGGATCAAAAGTAACGTCATCAGTTGCAATTTCTATAACGTCATTATTAGTTAATGCTTTTTGTGCATCTTTATAAACTAATTCAATACCTTTTTTAAGTTGTTCGCCACTCTCAGTGTCAACCTCAATTGCCAATGCTCGTTCCAAATTATCGATAACTGGTAGAACATCTTTAGCTAATGATTGCCCGCTATACTTTAAGAGTTGTTCTTGTTCTTTCTTAAAGCGTGTATTCATATTTGCCATTTCGGCTTCTGCTCGTAAATATTTATCTTCCATTGTGTCTAAACTAGCTTGTAACTCAACTAATTTATCTGCATCAGAAGGCTTTTTACTAAATTTTTCTTTTACTTTATCAGTAACAGAACTTTTTTTCTCATTTTGATTAGTTGCTTCACTAGACTGATGTTGCTCTTGTGTAACATCTTCTTCAACTAAATCTTCTTTGGCATCTTTAACCACACACAACACCCCTTTTCTTATTTATCAAATTGTTGATAATAATCTAACAATTTTTTAGCAAGCTCATCACTAAATGCATCTAATAAACCAATCATTTTTGAATATGGCATATTTGTAGGACCCAATAATGCGATAACCCCTTGACCATGGTCACTAACATCATAACTAGCTGATATAAGACTATAGTTATCAAGTAATTGGTTCGTTAATTCCTCACCAATTTTAATTTGAATAGGTTTACCTTGAATTCCAATTAATTCACCAATATTCTTGTTATTTGATGTGTCTACTAAATCATATAATGATTTTAATTCATCCACGTTACTATCGGTAGCAAAATCTAATATATTAGATTTACCGCCAACAAAAACTTGTTCACGTGCTGCCTGCTTTAAAATATTACCAAAAATATCTAAAATACCAGCTGGCCTACGCATATAATTAACCAACATAACTGGGATACTTGTTCTTAACTTCTTAGAAATTTCAGCTAATGACAACCCAATTAATTGGTCATTCAACAACCTTGTTACGGCTTCTAAATCTGATCCGTTAATCGATTTAGGAATACTGAATGTCTGATTCTCAACAACGCCACTACTCATCACAAGAATAGCCATAATTCGATGATTTCCTAATGGTACTAATCGAAAACCTTCGAGACGACTTTCCATTGTTTCAGGTCGTAAAGAAATCGCTGTATAATTTGTTAAGTCCGAAAGAATCTTAGTTGATTCTGCAAATATTTCATCAATCTTTTGAAAATGAACACCAAGAGAATTTTGAATATTCGCTAATTCCGCTGCTGGAACAACGCCGGGTTTAACAATGTGATCAACATAATATCGATAACCTAAAAATGAAGGAATTCTACCAGAAGAAGAATGTGTTTTTTTAATTAACCCATTATTTTCCAATGTCACCATTTCATTTCTGATAGTTGCTGAACTTACATGCATTGGTAAAAAATCAACGACCGATTTAGAACCAACAGGTTGACCAACCTCTGTATATACTCTGACAATTGCTTCTAACACTAACATTTGTCTTTCTGTTAGCATGATCAATCACCTCTTTTTAGCACTTAACACAATGGAGTGCTAAGACAACTATTAATATACTAAATGTTGAGATTATTGTCAAGGAATGCACTCACTTTTTTAAAGAAAATGGCTGACTAAATATATCCTATTTAGTCAGCCATTAAACCAATACTTATATGTGTTGGTCAAAATAAGTATTAGTATTTTTTTTATCTTTATTTAATTGCGTAATTAATCCAGGAATACCTTCAAATTTAACTTCACTTCTCAAATATGCTAACCATTGAACCGTAACAATTTGGCCATAAATCATCTCGTTGAAATCAAATAAATTTATTTCGACCGTTAATTCACGATTTTTTCCAAACGTTACGTTGTAGCCAATAGATGCCATCCCACGATACCAGACATCACCAACCTGAACGCTAGTCACATATATTCCGGGTCCCGGAATTCGAATGTGTTCATTGAATTCTAAATTTAATGTTGGAAAGCCAAGTTCTCTACCTCTAGCTTCACCGTGAACAACTTTACCAAGTGTTTCATATTTATAGCCCAATAACTTATTAACATCGCTAATATGTCCGTTATCAATTTCCATTCTAATTCGAGATGAACTTATCTTTTGATGATTCGTCGCTAATTCAGGCACAGTAATAATTTCAAATTTTTGATTAGCATATAAAGGTAGTGTATCCATATTTGCGATATCTTTTTTACCATACGTATAATCAAATCCTGCAACTACTACCTTTACATGCAATGCAACCATATATTTATCGACAAAATCTTGTGGTTCCATTTTTGCTAAACTATTATTTAGCGTTAAAATATAAAAAATATCAACGCCTAATTGCTTCATTAATAATATTTTTTTTTCCATAGACGTTAAATATTTTACACTTTGTTCGGGTGCTTTTTGAAATTGTACTGACGGATGCTTATCAAATGTCATTACTGCAAGTTTAATATTTTTTTCGTTAGCTTTTTGCTTAGCTTCTTGTATTACTTTTTGATGTCCTAAATGAACACCGTCAAAAAAACCCATAGCAAGTGAAATAGAATCATTACTAATTTCGTTAGGGTTATACGGTTCAGTTAAATAAATAACTTTCATGTTCCAATATCTTCCTTTATCCTAAATCAAACATTGTCTCAGACTGATAACGATTTTTTTCACTATTCAATCTGTATAAACATCTAATTTTATTTTCATAAACTAGAGAAACTGTTGGCTCATTATTAAACGAATCAACTGCTAAAAATCCACCATTTTGGACAATAAGCCACTGTTCAGTTGTTAATTCATACCTTTTAAATGATGTTAGCGCTGTATCAATTGGATATAACAACGATTCTAACGTCCCATTGACTTTAGCCTCATTTAATTGGTCCAGGGTAAACGCCTTATCAATTCTAAAACCGCCGCTTTCCAGTCTAGTCAGGTCGGACATAACTGCAGGTACACCTAATTTTTTACCGAGATCAACAGCTAGCGTCCTAACATAGGTCCCTTTTCCACATGCAACTTCAAAATAAATTTTTTGTCTTTTATTTTCTAAATCATATTCTGTAGCTTTCGTTTGAATAAATGAAGTCACCGTTATTTGTCTTTCTGGACGTTCCACTGTTTCACCTTTACGAGCGTAATCATATAAGCGACGTCCGTTTACTTTAACAGCTGAGAACATTGGTGGAATTTGAATCATTGTACCTGTCATCTGGTTCATAACATCATCAATTTCTTCCGATGTGAAAGGATCTATAATCTCTTTTTCTTCGATTATTTCGCCATCTAAATCTTCAGTTTCTGTAGAGAAACCAAGTGTTATTTCACCCGCATATACTTTGCCAGAATTCATCAAATAGTTTACTGTTTTTGTCGCTTTACCAATACAAATCGGTAGAACACCATCAACATTTGGATCAAGAGTACCTGAATGACCAACTTTTTTGGTTTGAAAAATGCCACGACACTTAAAAACACAATCATGACTGGTCATACCACGTTCTTTGAATAGTGGAATAATTCCGTCCATTGTCTTACCTCCGTTAATATACTTTTAACAGTATATCATAATCAGTAAAACAAGGGATATCGATTCTAATTTTTATAAATATTGAAATTTCTATTTAAGAGATAACTATCTATCATCATTCCTAAATACCTATTTACCAACAGTTTTAGCTACGTTATTATTCACAAAACTTCCCATAAACATCATAATTTTTTATTCTTTCCATAACGTTATCCATTTCTTTTTGTAGTGCAGGCCGATTTTTATATTTCTTTTTCAAACCCTCACAAAGAGATATTGCTACTTCCTCATCTCCAAAGTTATTATACCGTAAAATATAATCGCCAATATTTTGATAGTCTTTTCTATTTTTAGCTTTAACTATTAAATCTTTAACTATGCTTTCAAACATCATGTTAGCTTCTTTGGGATATAGTGGGTAAATATATTTTCCATAATTCATAAATAAATTCAGATTTTTTTTAATTAATTGTAGCAAAATGGTAGCTTCGTTTTCATCTGCTAATATCTGTGCAAGTTGCCAATTATCAAGTGTTTTAGAAATGTTTTTCAGAATATCAGGGTATTCAGCTTTCCAAAATCCATTATCAACTAAAAGCTTTTTTAATTTTTTATAATCGGAATCATTGCCTTTATATAATGCCTGTTTTAAATACTCAATTCTTTTTTGAACTTGATTTGTCTCCTCATAGATAGTATCTAGTCGAGTATACCAAGGTTGTAAATATTGAATATTTTTATCATTATCTGTAATTAATTTTTTTAGTACTAATTTTTCTGCAACTTCATAGTCTTTTCTTGAAACAGCTAACTCAACTTTAAACATTCTAACATCATCAATATCTAAATTATTATTAATAATTTCTTCTGCTTCTTTAATTTTATTTACTTGGAAGAACAATTTAATTTTAAATAATAAATATTTACTTTTCCTATCTTGTTGTGTATATTCATCAAATCTTGTACTAATTTTATCGGCAATTTTCAATACTTTATCCGTATTTTTTGTATTTAGCAAAGGAAGAATGAGACTGAGTAAATCAAAATCACTCACCGCCCATTCATTCCAAAAATTTTTTTTAGCATATCGAATAACATTCGTAACAATTAATTTTTTCTTTTCATCTGCCCCATCTTTAACAGACAGTTTTTCTACATAAATCCGTATTTTAGAAAGTATACTCTCTTGCTCAATCATAAACCCTAATTCTGTATACTCACTGACCTTTACTAATTGTTCTAATAAATCTAATAATATTAACATAGGTGCTTTTAAATAATTTTGACTAAATCTCACGTCACAAATAGAGAGCAGATTATCGACTACTTCACTAATATTGTCGTATCCTCTCCACGAAACATACCCTTGTTTCCTATTTTCATAAATAATTTCTCGAATTCGTTCCTTTGCATCTTCTATTTCTTCTTCTTCATCCAAAAATCCCAAATCAGCTAATATATCATTCTTTATTTCGTATTTATTCTCAGTATATTTTGTTAGTAATCGAATTAATACTTCTTTTGACTGTGAAGTTAATAATTCTTTATATTGCTCTGAATTCAAATTAGTACCTCTTTCTAATATATATTTTGAAAATTAAATTAATTTTTTAAAGGAAATTACCACACTATCTAATGATTGTTGAATAGTGGTATAAGAAAAATTCATAATTCTTCAAATGAATTAGTATTCAACTACACCATATAATCAAAGATATGAGATACCAATACTTACAACTAATTTTACTTGATTACTATTAAAAATAAAAGATATGATTATATTATAAGATAATATCTCCATTGATGAGGAGAAAAAAAGGCCTAATCACTAAGGATTAGGACCTTCATAAAGTTATCCATCAACAACAGTTTAAATAGAGCAACAAACGGTATCAGGATTTTTATTTTAATATTCAGAATCTATCTTTTTAAGTAATTGATCAATTTTATCACCATATTGAACTGACTCATCTCTTACAAAAACCAATTCTGGTGTTTTATAAATTGATAATCTTGATCCAAGTTCACCACGAATTAATCCAGAAGCTTTTTCCAAACCACGTTGTGTTTTTTGTGCATCTGATGCCATATTTGACAATATACTATAGTAAATTGTCGCCTGTTGTAAATCACCAGTTACATTAACTCCCGTAATTGTGACACCTTCAACTCGAGGATCTCTCACTCGTTTTAAAAGAATATCATTAACTTCTTTTTGAATTTCTTGTGATAAACGACCTACACGGTAATGTTGTGTCATTTTATATCCTCCTATAGTTGTTATGAATTATTTAACTGGAACTTCTTCCATAACGTAGGCTTCAATTTGGTCGCCTTCTCTAATGTCATTGTATTTTTCAATCATGACACCACATTCGAAACCTTGTTTAACAATTTTAGCGTCATCTTTAAAGCGTTTCAAGCTTGCTAATTTACCTTCATAAATAACAATACCATCACGAATTAAACGAACGCCGCTATCTCTTTCGATGTAACCTTCAGTGACGTAAGCACCACCAATTGTTCCAACTTTTGTAACTTTATATGTTTCACGAATTTCAACTTGTCCAGTTATTTTTTCTTCAAAGACTGGTTCAAGCATTCCCTTCATAGCCGTTTCAATTTCTTCAATTGCGTTATAAATAACACGATGTAAGCGAATATCAACTTCGTCAGATTGTGCTTGAAGTTTAGCTTGAGGTGTTGGACGAACATTAAATCCTATAATGATAGCATTACTTGCTTCTGCCAAAGTAACATCACTTTCAGTAATTGCACCAGCTGCTTGATGAATGATATTAACTCGAACACCTTCAACATCAATCTTCTTCAAACTTCCTGCAAGAGCTTCAACTGAACCTTGAACATCTGCTTTAATAATAACAGCAACTTCTTTTAATTCGCCTTCTTTAAGTGAATCAAACAAGTTATCAAGTGTTACATGCGTAACATTTCCACGTTCTTTTGTTAAAGCACGTTTAGCACGTTCTTCACCAGCTGCACGAGCAGTTTTTTCATCATCAAAGACAACGAAACGATCGCCAGCACCTGGAACATCATTCAAACCAGTAATTTCTACTGGTGTAGCAGGTTTAGCTTTATTAACTTGACGGCCTTTATCATTTGTCATAGTACGGACACGTCCGAAACTATTACCAACAACAATTGGATCACCAACTTTTAACGTACCTTGTTGAACAAGTAATGAAGCAACTGTTCCACGGCCTTTATCAAGACGAGCTTCAATAACAGATCCAATACCCTTTTGTTTTGGATTTGCTTGTAATTCAAGAACTTCGGCTTCAAGTAAAATCATTTCTAATAATTCATCAAGGTTTGTGCCTGTTTTCGCTGAAATTTCAACGAAAATAGTATCACCACCCCAACTTTCAGGAATTAATTCATATTCAGCCAATTGTTCTGTAACATGAGCAGGATTAGCACCGGGCTTATCCATTTTATTAACAGCAACAATAATAGGTACATTGGCTGCTTTAGAATGATTAATTGCTTCAATTGTTTGAGGCATAACCCCATCATCAGCAGCAACAACTAAAACAGTGATATCAGTAATATCGGCACCACGAGCACGCATATTTGTAAATGCAGCATGTCCAGGTGTATCTAAGAATGTAATTGTTTTATTATCATGTTTTACTTGGTAAGCACCAATATGTTGTGTAATACCACCAGCTTCACCATCAGTAACATGTGTATGACGTAATTTATCAAGTAAGGTTGTCTTACCATGATCAACATGTCCCATGATTGTAACAACTGGTGGTCTTGAAACAAGATTATCTTCATTTTTAATTTCTGCATCAAACATTTTATCAATATCAGCAACATCTACATCGATTTTAGCTTCTGATTTAATACCATATTCTGCTGCTAAAATTTCAATTGTATCTGTATCGAGTGTTTGATTTTGGTTAACCATTACGCCTAACATAAATAATTTTTTAATAATTTCTGCTGGTTCACGATGAATCTTTTTAGCAATTTCAGCAACATTAGTTGCAGCATTGTAATATAAGATTTCTGGTAATGGTTTATCTTTTCTGGGTGATACAGGTGGTTTTGGTGTCGTTGAACGACGGTTTTTCTTATTTCTGTTACGTTTGTTATAAGGATTATTCCCATAACGGTTATTATTATTAAATCTCGAACGTCCTTGCTGATTAGCATTACCATTATTAGCAGTTCTAGCACTTGATTGTGTACTATTTTGAGGACGATTTGCTGGCTTTTCATTTGTTGTCTTTGGTGCAGCGTTAGTTGTTCTTGCTACTGGTTTTGAAGCTACCTGCGATGATTTTTGAGCAACAGGTTTACTATTCGTTGTTTTAGCAGGTTGTGCTGGTTTCTTTGCAACAGGTTTTGCTACTGGTTTTTTCGGTGTTGCATTAGATACAGTTTTTTCAACCATTTTCTTTGCAGCAACTACTTTAGCAGCGCCCTTTTTAAATTTATCGCGAATCTGACGTTCTTCATTATCACCAATAGTTGACATATGATTTTTAACATCAAAACCTTTTGTCGTTGCAAAATCAATAATATCTTTAGTATTTAATTCTAGCTCTTTAGCTAATTCATAAATTCTTTTTTTTCCCATATTTGCATGCTCCTTCTATATATCCATTAAGTCACACATCCTTCTGCTAAAACCTTTATCGGTAATAGCATACACTGTGCGCTGTTGTCCAACGGCCTCACTTAAACTGGCTTTTGAAAATCCAACATATAATTTAACATTATAGCTGTTGCACTTATCTGTTACTTTTTTTAAAGTCGCTTGTCCACAATCTTCAGAAAGAATAACCAATTTAGCTTTATTCTTCCTGACAGCATTCAATACTAGTCCTTCACCAGTCACCAACATACCTGCGCGTCTGGTCAAGCCTAGCATTTGTAAGAATTTTTGACTATTTTTCATCTTTAAATAATTCTCGTCTAGCTACCTGATGGTCAACATATTCGACAAGTTCTTCATAAAATGATTCGTCAATCTTAATACCGAATGCTTTATTGAATGTTCTTTCTTTTTGAGCCTGCTTCGCCACATCTACATCAAGAAAAATATATGCGCCACGCCCTGGTTTCTTACCTGTTGGATCTAAAGATACTTCATTTTCTTTATTCTTAACAACACGAACAAGTTCTTTTTTAGGTTTCATTTCACCCGTAACGATATCTTTACGCATTGGAATTTTACGATTAATCACTTTAATTTGCCTCCAAATCAATTACCGATCAGTTTTAATCGGCTTATTTGTTTGTTTCAGAAACTTCTTTTTCTTCACTACTGTTAACCATATCAGATTCAGATTTAATATCAATTTTAAACGTTGTTAATTTTGCAGCTAATCGTGCATTTTGACCTTTTTTACCAATTGCTAATGACAATTGGTGATCTGGCACAACTACAGTACAAGCATGATCATTTTCTGGATTAAAGACAACATTGACAACTTCTGCAGGATTCAAAGCATTAGCAATGTATTTTGCAGGATCTTCATTCCATTCAACAATATCCATATTTTCGCCTTTTAATTCATTAACAATAGTTTGTACACGTTGTCCTTTAGGACCAACACAAGTACCAACAGCATCGATATCTGGATTATTCGAACGAACAGCTACCTTAGCACGGTCACCTGCTTCACGAGCAATTGATACAATTTCAACTGTTCCGTCATATATTTCAGGAACTTCTTGTTCAAATAATCGTTTTAGCAAGTCAGGATGTGAACGACTAACAAAAACTTGAGGGCCTTTAGCAGCATTCTCAACTTTTGTGATATAAACTTTAATTCGATCATGTGGATTAAAACTTTCACCAGGAATTTGATCAATCTTAGCTAAAACAGCTTCCACTTTACCTAAATTAACATAAATATAACGATTATCATGACGTTCTACTTCACCGCTAACGATTTCATTTTCATATTGAATATATTGATCATAAACAATACTACGTTCAGCTTCACGAACACGTTGCATGATAACTTGTTTAGCAGTTTGTGCAGCAATTCGTCCAAAATCCTTAGGTGTAACTTCAAATCGAATTGAATCGCCAACTTCATATGCTTTATTAATCTCTAAAGCATCTTGCAAACTAACTTCAAGACGTGAATCAAAGACTTCTTCGACTACTTCTTTAACCGCATAAACTGTAATATTACCTTTTTTTGAATCAAACTCTACTTCAACATTTTGTGCTTGATTGTAATGACGCTTGTATGCAGAAACTAATGCTGCTTCAATGGCATCAATAATAACTTCTTTTTTAATACCTTTTTCTTCTTCTAACACTGTAAGTGCACTTAATAGTTCTTTACTCATCTTTAATTTACTCCTTTATAAAAAGCTACTTAAAATTTGATAGCTAAGCGCGCCTTAGCTATTTTTTGACGAGGAATAACGATCGTTCTCTTACGCGTTTTGTCCATATAAACAACTGTTAATTCATCAGCTGTTAATTCCGTTAAGGTACCTTGAAAAATTTTAGCGTTATTAATAGGTTCATATAGTGAAATATTAACGTATTCATTCAAAGCTCTTTCATAATCTTTTTCCTTTTTCAAAGGTCTTTCAGCACCAGGTGATGAAACCTCTAAAAAATAAGCTTGTGGAATTGGATCAGGATTAATCTCATCTAATTTTTCACTTAAAATATCACTAACAGCAACACACTCTTCAATTTTAATGCCTTCAGGTTTATCAATGTAAACTCTTAAAAACCAACTTGGGCCTTCTTTAACAAATTCAATGTCCACCAATTCAATATTCTGTTCATCAACAATTGGTTGAACTAGCTCTGTGACAGTCTCTATAACAGTACTCACACGTTACCCTCCTTACATTTTCCCAATAAAAAGAGTGAGCATCGCTGCTCACTCAAACAAGATATCAAAATACTTTCTTTAATATAGCATAATTTTCTGAAAACATCAACAAACTGCTATGTTCTCACTTTTTAGAAAAAGACATCATCAAAAATAGATAGTTGATTTTCATCTGGTAATGCTTTTAAAACATTATTTTCAGTCATATACTCAATTAATGACTTAGAAACTTTACCACGTTTAGCTAAATCTTCTTTAGATAAAAATGGGCGTTCCTCACGAGCAGCAATAATTTGCTTAGCAACGTTATTACCAAGACCTGGTACAGCTCTAAATGGTGCAATTAACTTATCACCATCAATTATCCAATTTGAATCATCTGATTTATCCAAATCAATCATCCCAAATTGGAAGCCACGTTCAAGCATTTCATTGCTTAATTCAAGGACCGTCAACAAATTTTTCTCTTTTGTTGATGCATCCATCCCTTTATCATTAATATCTTTCATTGCTTTTTTCACTGCTTCTTTACCATGCGACATTGCGACTAAATCAAAATCATCTGCTCTAACACTGAAATAAGCACAGTAATATAACATTGGAAAATAAACTTTATAGTATGCAATTCGTAAGGCCATCAAAATATACGCAGCAGCATGTGCCTTAGGGAACATATACTTGATTTTTAAACATGCTCCGATATACCAATCTGGAATTTTTGCTGCTTTCATCTCAGTTTGATAATCATCTGAGATACCTTTTCCTTTTCGAACACCTTCCATAATATTAAAAGCGCTACCAGCTTCCATACCCATATGAATAAGCCCCATCATGATATCATCACGACAGCCAATAACTTCCGGCATCGTGATTGTTCCATTAGAAATAAGTTCTTCAGCGTTTCCCAACCACACATCTGTACCATGTGATAGACCAGAAATTTTTAATAGTTCAGCAAATGTTTTAGGTTTTGTTTCTTCTAGCATCCCTCGAACAAATCTCGTTCCGAATTCCGGAATACCTAATGTACCTGTTTTTGAGAAAATTTCGTCGCTAGTAACACCAAGTACTTCAGGCCCTTGGAATATTTGCATAACGCCCTTATCATCCGTAGGGATTGTTTTTGGGTCAACTCCTGATAAATCTTGTAACATTCTAATCATGGTTGGATCATCATGACCCAAAATATCTAATTTCAAGATATTATCGTGGATAGAATGGAAATCAAAATGGGTTGTTTTCCATTCGGAAGTTGAGTCATCTGCTGGATACTGGATAGGTGAAAAATCATAAACATCCATATAGTTAGGGACAACTAAGATACCACCAGGATGTTGACCGGTCGTCCGTTTAACGCCAGTTGACCCCTTAGCAAGTCGATCTATCTCCGCATTTCTAAACGTTGCTCCAGTATCACGTTCATAACCCTTAACATAACCATAAGCCGTTTTATCTGCAACAGTACCAATTGTTCCTGCACGGAAAACATAATCTTCCCCAAATAAAACTTTCGTATAATTATGCGCAATTGCTTGATAATCACCCGAAAAATTCAAATCAATATCAGGAACTTTATCACCATAAAATCCAAGAAAAGTTTCAAATGGAATATCATGTCCATCTTTATCTAATGGTGTACCACATTTGGGACAGTCTTGGTCTGGTAAATCAAATCCAGACCCATATTCACCTTTTTCATAAAAATGTGTATATTTACATTTAGGGCATCGATAATGAGGTGGTAATGGATTAATTTCTGTTATTCCAGTCATTGTTGCAACAAGACTTGACCCAACAGATCCACGGGACCCTACTAAATAACCATCTTTGTTAGATTTATGAACTAATTTTTGTGAAATTAAATAAATAACTGAAAATTCATTATCAATGATACTTGTCAATTCTTTATCAAGACGTTTAACCACAGTTTCAGGTAACTCTTCTCCATAAAGTTCATGAGCGCGATTATAGGTTAATTGTTTAATTTCTTCTTCAGAGCCATCAATTTTCGGTGCATATAATCGATCTTTAACTGGAGAAATGTCATCATCAATCATATTAGCGATTAAATTCGTATTTGTAACAACGATTTCTTTAGCAACATCCGCACCTAAAAATTGGAATCCTTCCAACATTTCATTCGTTGTTCTAAAATGTGCATCAGGTAAAATAGAACGATTTAACGGATTAGCACCACCCATTGAATTAACAAGAATTTTACGATAAATACTATCTTCAGGGTTCATATAATGAACATCTCCAGTCGCAACAACCGGCTTATCCATTTCGTGTCCTAAATCAACCATATTTTGTAAAATTTCCTCTAAATTTTGATTATCCTTAATTAATTCTTGATGGATTAGAGGTTCATATAATGCTTTAGGCTGAATTTCTAAGTAATCATAAAACTTAGCCTTTTCTTTAGCCTCTTCCATCCCTTTTTGCATCATTGCTGTAAATACTTCACCTGAGTCACACGCTGAACCAACGATAATACCTTCACGATATTTATTTAACTCACTTCGAGGGATGCGGGGCATCCGATAAAAATAATCTATCATCGAAGTTGAAACTAATTTAAACATATTTTTAAGTCCGGCTTGAGTTGTCGCAAGTAACGTAACATGGAATGGACGTGCTTGTTTGTAAGCATCATGCTCACCCATATGATCATTCAATTGAACATGTGACGTTATTTCAAATCGTTCCTTAGCATCTTTAATAAAGATATTACACAAAAGACCAGTTGTCTCAGCATCATAAATAGCGCGATGATGATGTTCCAAGTTAACATTGAATTTTTTGGAAAGTGTATTTAATCTAAACCCTTTTAATTCGGGATGTAAAAATCTTGCTAACGTTAACGTATCAATGATTGGATTTTGCATAGGTTCCATGCCATGACGTTCATATCCAGTATTCATAAAGCCAATATCAAAACTAGCATTATGGGCAACTAGAATACTACCTTCTGAAAATTCTCTAAATAATTTAAAAACTTCTTCTTCAGATTTTGATCCATGAACCATTTCATCCGTAATTGAGGTTAAATTAGTTGTTGTTTCAGATAAATGATGTCCTGGATCAATAAATTCATCAAATTCTTCAATGACATTTCCCTTTGTCATTTTAACAGCAGCTAATTCAATAACTTTATCAAATCGAGCAGATAAACCCGTTGTTTCCGTATCAAAAGTAACATAAGTGGCTTCTTCTAGATTTACATCCTTATCATTAAAAGCAATTGGAATACCATCATCAACAACGTTAGCCTCAACACCGTACAAAATTTTAATATTATTTTTCTTTCCAGCAGAATGAGCCTCAGGAAAACTTTGTAAGGTAGAATGATCCGTAATCGCAATTGCTTTTTGTCCCCATTTACTGGCTTGCTGTACATAATCCGTAATTGAATTTGTGGCATCCATTTGACTCATATTTGAGTGTAAATGTAATTCAACACGTCGTTCATCATCTGGAGCTGTTTCTTGACGGCTTGGGTGGTCGACTTGATTAATATCGTAAGCATTCACCACTAGATCTCGCATAAAATTATCTTCTTGTACTGCACCACGAACTCTGACCCATTCTTTTTCTTGAATAGCAGCAAACATCGCTTCGTCTTCTTCATTACGAGAGAATTTTTTTACGGTCATGGATGAACTATAATCCGTCATTTTAATGATCATTAATTGTCTTTCAGACTTAAGCGTCCGGATTTCCTTAGAGAAAATATATCCCTCAATAATAACCGAGCGTTCCTCTTCAATGATTTCAACCATCCGTTTTGCAGGCTCTTTTGTACTAATCTTTTTACCCATTTGAACAGGTCCATTAATTACAGTTTGAGAATCAGTCTTTTTCTTTTCATTTTGTTTCTGAATAGTTTCTGTTGCCTTCTGCATCATTATGGCATCTTGAGATTCTTTTCGCTGTCTAATTTCTTCTATTTTTTCTTGTGATTTTGATTCATCTAATAATGTATTAATATTTATCTGTGGAAATCCGACCATTTGATACGCAGTTTCAATTGGTCCTAATGCTTGACCTGTTAAGAACGTTTTTACAATTTCATTTTCAGCCATTAACATCACTCGTCTATCATCAAGATAAGGGACGTTCCCATGAAAAAGTTCTTGTACTAGCGAAGAATTAGCTTCACTATTTTTAACTGCCCATGTCCAATAATCGCCTAAAAGTTGGTTTGTTAATTCTGGTTGCTCAACTTGAACAGTTATTTTTGTTTTTGCAATATCTTTAAATGTAATTGCAATTTTATTTTCTAAGTCACTAAATAATGAAAATGGCAAAATTTTAGGGGCAACTAGCTTGAATTCCCATAGTTTTGACTTTTCATGAACAGTTACGGTTGAAATTTCAATTAAATCCAATATTTCACTATCTTGTTGGTCACTTGATTGAAAATTAATTTGTTCTAATAGTTTATTGAATAATTCTTTATTATTAAGCGACAAATGATTGACTCCTTTTCTAAAAATGAAAAAGAGACTGAGTCAAAATTTTCTTTTGAACTCAATCTTCTTTAACTAGTTTTGATTTTCTTCTTTTAATAAAATTGAGATAGAGCTCTCTAATTCGTCTTTCGTTACTTCAATCGTTTCACCATTTCTACGTAACTTCACTTCAACGATACCATCAGCAGCTTTCTTACCAACTGTAATTCGAACAGGTAATCCAATTAAATCTGAATCAGCAAATTTAACACCTGCACGTTCTTTACGATCATCAAGCAATACTTTGTAACCATTTTCAGTCATTTTTTTGTCAATTTCATTAGCTAGAGCCATTTGTTCATCATTTTTAGCATTAATTGGAATTACATGAACATCGTATGGTGCAATACTTCTAGGCCATACTAAACCATTTTCATCAGCTTGTTGCTCTGCAATGGCTGCAAGTAAACGACTAACGCCGATTCCATAACAACCTAATATCACAGGTTTTTCGCGGCCATTATCATCTAAGATATTAGCGCCCAATGCCTCAGAATATCGTGTTCCAATTTTGAAGATATGACCAATTTCAATCCCCTTAGTAAATTTCAATTCGCCTTCCCCTTCAGGTGAAGTTTCACCTTCTTGAGCCAAACGTAAATCTACAAATTTATCTACTCGGTAATCACGATCAATATTTGCGTTAAATAAATGAGAACCAGTCGTATTTGCACCAACGACCGCATTTATCATTCCCTTAATTCCTTCGTCGGCAACAATTGTTACGTCTTCTGTAACACCAACAGGTCCAAGTGAACCAAACTCTGCACCCAACACTTCAGTAACATCTGAATCAGTTGCCATACGTAAAAAATCAGCGCCTAATGTGTTTTTTAATTTAATTTCATTCAAAATATCATTTCCGCGCATTAAAACCATCACTGGTTTTTCATCAGCCATAAATAATAATGATTTTATTAAATTTTCACTTGCTGTATCAATAAATTTAGCCAACTCATCAATTGTTTTAATATTTGGTGTTTCAATTTTTTCAATATCTTTAATCGCTTCATGTGAATTCTTATATGTTTTCAAACTTTTTGCCATTTCTAAATTAGCTGCATAATCGCTCTTATCAGAATAAACGATTGTATCTTCACCAATATCAGAAATTGCCATAAATTCTTTTGAATCATTACCGCCCATTGCACCTGCATCACCAATAATACTTCTAAAATTAAGACCACAGCGTTCAAAAATATTTTGATATGCACGATTCATTTTTTGATAAGTATCATTTAAACTTTCTTCATCCGCATGGAATGAATAAGCATCTTTCATTAAAAATTCACGGCCTCTTAATATACCAAAACGAGGTCTATTTTCATCACGATATTTTTGTTGTATTTGGAACATTGTCAGTGGTAATTTTTTATATGATTTGATTTCATCACGAATTAAAGAAGTAAATGTTTCTTCATGAGTTGGTCCTAAAATAAATTTTCTATCATGTCGATCTTTTAATTTAAAAAGTGTATCACCATAGGTTTCATAACGACCTGTTTCTTCCCATAATTCAGCAGGAATAACGGCAGGTACAAGCATTTCAACCGCTCCAATTGCTTCCATTTCTTCGCGAATAATTGTTTCAATTTTTCTAATAACGGAGAAAGCTAATGGTAAATAACTGTACATTCCGGCTGAAACTTGTCGAATATATCCAGCTCGTAACATCATTTGATGACTGATAACCTCAGCATCGCTTGGAACTTCCTTCATTGTTGGTATTAATAATTGTGATTGTTTCATACTATTTTATTCTCCTTTTTCATTTAAAAGAAATAACGCTGAATATCATTCCATGTGACTAATATCATCAATATCATTAAAAATGCAAATCCAACTAATGTAATAACACCTTCTTTTTCAGGTGAAATTGGTTTGCCACGAATTCCTTCGATAATATTTAGTACTAATTTTCCACCATCTAAAGCTGGAATTGGTAATAAATTCACAATTCCTAAGTTAATTGATAAGAATGCAAGCAATGACACAACACTCGCCAACCCATAACTTGCTGCATTTGAAGTCACTGCATAAATTGCAACCGGACCACCAAAATCATTTAAGCTGACACCTTTAGTAAACATCCCTACTAATACAGCCACAATACTAGCCACGACACTCCATGATTGCGTAAACCCATAAGTAATTTTATTGATAAATGAGTGATCCATTTTAACTGTAATACCAATTTTACCGATCTTTGTTGAGTCTGTTTTACTTGATTCAGGTGTAATAACGATTGATTCTGTTTTACCGTTCCTTATTACTTTTAAGTCAGTTTTTTTATCAGGACGACTGCTAATCGCTGTCGTTAATTCAGTCCAGTTTGTTGTCTTTTTATCAGATACAGCTACAATTTTATCATTTGCTTTTAACCCCGCCCTTTGAGCCGCAGAATTCTCTTGAATTGTACCAATTTGATTCAAATTGGTTGCAACGCCACCTTGCATAAAAGCAAGTAGTATAAATGCAACAATAGCTAATAAAAAGTTATTCATCGGTCCAGCAAAATTCGTTAAAATTCGATTCCAAAGCGTAGCTGATTGAAATTGAACATCTTCAGGAGCGATTTGAATTTCTGTGCCATCTTTTTCAATTATTAACGCATCATGATCAACATTATATTTTTTTACTATCTCTTCATTACCATTTTCATATCCTGTAATCCAGAGTTCTTTTTGCAAATCACTATCTAGGTATTCGATTGGGATACCATTATACAGCGTTGTTTTTTTACTCGTATTAATCTTTGTAACCTTATTATTACTATCCAGTATTAAACTCATAGGCATACCAGGTTTTAAATCTTCATCTTCATCATCAGCGATTCCCGCCATTCTAACATATCCACCAAGAGGTAATATTCTTAAAGTGTACGTTGTACTACCTCTATGGAATGAAAGTATTTTTGGCCCCATACCAATTGAAAATTCACGAACTAAAATTCCAGCACGTTTTGCAAAATAGTAATGACCAAATTCATGAATCACAACTAAAATTCCAAAAACGATAATAAATGTAATAATCGTTTTAATCATGTGAATCCTCCCCCTTTAATTTATTACATTAACCCAAATAAATGCATAATTGGCCATACAAATATTAAACTATCAAATCGATCTAAAATACCACCATGTCCAGGTAGAATACGTCCAGAATCTTTTACACCATAGAAACGTTTAAACGCGGACTCAACTAAATCACCGCATTGTCCAAATACCGAAAGGATTAACGTAATCAAAATCATTATAGGAAAAGAATGATTTTGTGGGAAGAAGTAAATAAAGATACTTCCTAACAGTGTAGCCATTAATGTTCCACCAATTGAACCTTCCCATGTTTTATTTGGACTAATATGTGGTGCTAATTTATTTTTACCAAACTTACGTCCAAACATGTAAGCACCTGTATCTGTTGTCCAGATAACAATTAAAATATATGCTAATGTCATTAATCCGTTAAAATCGTTGCCTCTTGCCGCAATAAAATAATGAAATCCCATCCCGACATATAAAGAACTTAAGACAAAAACACCAGCATCATCAAATGAAAAACGATTTTTTGAAGTAACCATATACATTAATAGAAGTGCAACAAGAAAATAAAATACATTTACAGAAGAAATGTGAGCTGGTAAAAATTTAAACCACTTATCTGGTGCAATCACAGTTATTGTCATTAAGATACCAAAAGTAGCCTCTGGTGATATCAATAATTTTTTCTTCATTACAAATACTTCCGAAATACCAATGCATCCTAAAATTAAAGCAAATATCTGCAATGGTAGTCCACCAATAATAACCAATGGTATGAAAATACAGAGAGCCACAATTGCCGTAATTACGCGCTGTCTCATAAAAATTCTCCTATTCTTTTATACCACCGAAACGGCGGTCTCTTTTTTGATAATTTAGTATTGCATCTTTTAATGCATCTTCAGAAAAATCAGGCCATAATGTATCAGTAAACACTAATTCACTATAAGCAATTTGCCATAATAAGAAATTAGATATTCTTTCTTCACCACTAGTTCTGATTAGTAATTCCGGATCATTATAAGGTGCTAAATTACTAGTCATTAAATACTGGTCAATTGTTTTATCTGTTATCTCTTCAACGCTTAGTTTACCATTAGAGGTATCAGTTGCAATATTTTTGATAGCCGTCACAATCTCTGCTCGCCCACCATAATTTAATGCAAAATTAAGAACCATCCCTGTATTATCTTTAGTATCTTCCACTGCATTTTGAACAGCTAATTTTGTTTCATTTGGAAGCTGATCAATGTAGCCCATAACATTAACTTTTACATTCTTTTCAATTAATTCTGGTACAAACTTATCAAAAAAAGTACCCGGTAAACTCATCAGGTAATTAACTTCTGTTTCGGGCCGTTTCCAATTTTCAGTAGAAAATGCGTAAAGTGTTAAAACTTTAATCCCTAAATCACTTGCAGCCATAGTTACTGTTTTTACAGTATCCATACCGGTTTTATGTCCCGCAATTCTAGGTAAATGCCTTTTTTTTGCCCAACGTCCATTACCATCCATTATAACAGCAACATGTTTAGGAATTCTTTCCATATCCAATTGGATTAATTCATTTGTTTTATTTTTTTTAAAATTAAAAGCCATATTGTACCTCCAAGAATAGTTACATGTTCTATTGTAGCAAAAAAACAGGCACAAAACGACGCCTGTCTTAAAATAAAGCTATTTATTTAAACTGCTAAAATTTCTTTTTCTTTATCTGCTTGAATATTATCAATATTTTTAATTGATGCATTCGTCACATCTTGAGCTTGTTTTTCTAAATCTCGTAAATCATCTTCGGTTAAATCACCATTTTTTTCTGATTTTTTCAAGGCATCAACTGCATCACGTCTGATATTACGAATAATAACTTTAGCATTTTCTGCTTCAGCTTTAACGTCTTTAGCTAATTCCTTACGACGTTCTTCTGTTAATTGAGGAATAACTAATCGAATTGCTGATCCATCATTCGAAGGGCTAATTCCTAAATCAGCAACTAATAAACCATGTTCAATATCCTTCAAAGCACTTTTATCAAATGGCGTAATTAAAAGTACGCGAGCTTCTGGTACTGAAATTTGTGCAACTTGATTAAGTGGCGTTGGTGCACCATAATAATCTACTGTCACATTATTCAATAAACTAGCATTAGCTCGACCAGCCCGAATATTACCAAGATTTTTTTGAAGTGAAACCTCTGCTTTTGACATTTTATCTTGAGCATCAACTAATATAGGTTCTGTTATTTTCATTTATTTTCCCCTAACGGTTGTTCCGATGGTTTCACCGAGAACAACTTTTTTTATATTTCCTGGTTCGTTCAAATTAAATACGACTAACGGAATATCATTATCCATCGATAATGTACTTGCAGTTGTATCCATAACTTGTAAGTTTTTATTAATTATATCTAAATGTGTTAATTCTTCATATTTTGTTGCTGAGTCATCCTTTTGAGGATCAGCAGAATAGACACCATCTACGCCATTTTTTGCCATCAATATAACATCAGCATTAATTTCTGCAGCTCTTAACGCTGAAGTTGTATCTGTTGAGAAATATGGTGAACCCGTACCCGCAGCAAAAATAACAACGCGACCTTTTTCAAGATGACGAACAGCTTTACGGCGAATATAGGGTTCTGCAATTTGGCGCATTTCAATAGCTGTTTGAACTCGAGTTGGGACACCTACAGACTCAAGATTATCTTGCAATGCTAGTGCATTCATAACTGTTCCTAGCATCCCTATATAATCTGCCTGCGCACGTTCCATACCCATTGCGGCTCCAGCTTCACCACGCCACATATTACCACCACCAACAACGATAGCGACTTCAACACCCATTTCTTGAATTTCTTTTAATTCTTCAGCAACTTTTCTAATTACAGGTGGATTAATACCAAATCCTTGTTCTCCGGCTAATGCTTCACCGCTTAACTTCAACATAACGCGTCGATACTTAACATCTGACATCCAATGTTCCTCCTACAATCTATTTACAATTATTTTACCATATTTTAGGTATAATTAATAATTCAATTTATATCAAAATAAATTTATTAAAAAAAGTTTGTGCTTAAAGCACAAACTTTTGGATTGTAGAAAATTATTTAATTTGGCCCATAACTTCGTCTACAAAATTATTTTCTTTCTTTTCAAGACCTTCTCCAACTTCATAACGGATAAATAATTTAACTTTTCCACCCTTAGAAGCAACATACTTAGCAACTGTCATGTCAGGATCTTTAACAAAATCTTGATCATCTAAGCTAATATCAGCTAGATATTTATTTAAACGACCCTCAACCATTTTTTCAATGATATTTGCTGGTTTGCCTTCATTAGCAGCTTCTTTAGAAAGTACTTCTTTTTCATGTGCCAATTCATCAGCAGGTACTTGTTCACGAGATACATACTTAGGATTAATTGCAGCAACATGCATAGCAACATCTTTAGCAGTTGATTCATCAGCATCTGTAACGACAACAAGTGTTGAAATTGAGCCACCCATATGTGAGTATGATCCAAAACTTTCATTATCAGTTTTTTCTACTAATTCAAAACGACGTAATGAAATTTTTTCACCAATTACTTGTGTTGCTTCAATTAAATCATCATTAATTGTGCCACGGTCTGTTTTAATTGTAAGTGCTTCTTCAACATCTTTAGGATGTGCTTCAGCAATTTTAGTAGCAATCAATTTAACAAGTGTTTTGAATTGTTCGTTTTGAGCAACGAAATCAGTTTCTGCGTTAACTTCAACAATAGCTGCAAAGTTACCAGAGAATTGAACATCAGATAGACCTTCAGCAGCAACACGGTCACTTTTTTTAGCAGCCTTTGCCATACCTTTTTCGCGGAGGAAATCGATTGCTTTTTGCATATCACCGTCAACTTCAACGAGTGCTTTTTTTGCGTCCATCATACCGACACCAGTTGTATCACGTAATTCTTTAACTTGAGAAGCAGAAATTTTTGCCATTTGAATGGCCTCCTTGTTTAAATAATTTAATTGATTTTATATCTAAAAAAACTGCCTCAAAAGAAAGGGCCATTACAGTACCTAATTTTGAGACAGCCTAATTTATTTACTATTCAGCAGTTTTTTTATCATTTCCGCCTTCAACAGCTTCAACGATATCTTCGATTGAATCTACTTTTTCGTCAGCCTTTTTGAAAGAAGCTTCATTCACTTCTTCTTTACCTTGATTAGTTTCAATAATAGCATCAGCCATTTTTGCAGTAATCAAACGTACAGCACGAATTGCATCATCATTTGAAGGGATTTTTACATCAATTTCATCTGGATCACTATTTGTATCAACCATAGCGATGATAGGAATATTCAATTTTTGAGCTTCCTTAACAGCGATACGTTCTTTACGAGGATCAACAATGAATAATACATCAGGGATGCGAGGCATATCTTCAATACCACCCAAGAATTTTTCAAGACGATCTCTACGTTTAATTAATAAAGAAACTTCTTTTTTAGGAAGAAGATCAAATGTGCCATCTTCTGACATTTTTTTGATTTCTTTAAGACGTTTGATACGTTTTTGAATTGTGTTCCAGTTAGTTAAAGTTCCACCTAACCAACGATGGTTAACAAAGTATTGTCCAGCACGAGTTGCTTCTTCTTCAATAGCATCTTGTGCTTGTTTCTTTGTACCAACAAAAAGAACAACACCATCATCTTCAGCAGCTTTTTTCATTGATGCATAAGCAGCATCAACTAATTTAACTGTTTTTTGTAAATCAATGATATAAATACCATTTCTTTCAGTAAAGATGTATGGTTTCATCTTTGGGTTCCAGCGACGTGTTTGATGTCCAAAATGAACACCGGCTTCGAGCAATTGTTTCATACTAATAACAGCCATAATGTAGTGCCTCCGAGTAAAAGTTTTATTTTCCTCCCAAGTGTTCAACTGTGCTAAGACTCTCCCGAGCACCCTCAGTCACATCCCACAAGGTGTGAATTGATGTTTTAACATCGTCTTTAAGTATACAAAATCTAAAATTAGAACACAAGTCTTATTTTTAATTATTTAACTTCTGTTTCCACAACGCCTGTTGTTAAAAATTGATAAGCACTATTCAAAGCAATTTCAACCATATTTTTAACTGCAGTTTCAGTATAGAATGCAATATGAGGTGTTAAAATAACATTTACCATATCTAAAAGTTCATTAAATAATGGATCTTCAATAGATGAGTCCGTTAAATCATGATTAAATATTGGATTTTCGAATTCATACGTATCTAAAGCTGCTCCACCAACTTGTCCTGATTTTAATGCGTCAATTAAATCTTCAGTATTAATTAACGTTCCACGGGCTGTATTTACAATCAGAACTCCGTGTTTCATTTTTTCAAATGAATCTCGATTAAGCATGTGTTCATTCTCTTTTGTAGCTGGCGTATGTAATGTAATAACGTCTGCTTGTTCGAACAACTCATCTAATGTATCAACATAAATACCACTCTTTTTTAATTCAGCATTTGGATAGACATCGTATGCAATAACTTTTGCACCGAATCCTTTGTAAATGTCCATTGCAACCCGGCCAATACGTCCAGTTCCAATAACACCCACGGTTAAGCTTCTCAACTCGCGTGAAATATTTGGAGCCCAACGATAGTCTTGATTTTTAATTTTTAAATTAAATTCTGGTGTTCTTCTTAAGAGTTGCATCAATTGTGTCACAGAAAATTCAGCAATCGCGTTAGGTGAATACGCTGGGACATTTGTCACCGTCACACCGTATTTTTTAGCTGCAACTAAATCAATATTATCAACCCCGACATTTCTAACAGAAAGAATCTTAATATTCATCTCTTTCATTTTAGAAAATAATGTTTCGTTATAAGGGATTGTTTGCAATGCAATAATACCATCAAATCCATCCGCTTGCTGTATCGTTTCATTCGTTAATAAATCTTGAGTAATTTCAACATCAACTTGATTGTCATCAGACCATTGATTACCAAATCCAACTTCATCTTTTCTCATACCGAACGCAATTAGTTTCATAATACAAAATCCTCCATTTTCTGACTAATTTTATTTAAATTTAACTTCTTTATCAGAATGTCCTGTTTCTATTAAGTCTTTACTTGCATTCAAAGCATCTATAACCATATTCCTGACAGCAGGCTCTGTATAGAACGCTGTGTGTGGGGTAATTAACACATTCTCACGTTGCAATAAGTTTTTAAAAGTACCATTTACTTGTGATTCTGTTAATTCTTTATTGAAATAATCAGTCTCATTTTCAAGTGTATCTAATGCGGCACCGGCTACTTTCCCTGAATCTAGCGCTCTTATCAGTGCATCGGTGTCAATCAATGTTCCTCTGGCCATATTCAAAATATGCACACCATTTTGCATTTTACTAAATGCTTCGTCATCTAATAAATGATAATTATCTTCAGTAGCAGGGCTATGAATTGTGATAACTGTTGATTTTGCATATAGCTCATCTAATGTATCAACATAGATTCCTTCTTCTTTCAAAGCAGGATTTTGATAAATATCATATCCAATAATTTTTGCACCAAATGCTTTAAAAATTTTAATGGCTGTTTGCCCAATTCTTCCTGTACCAATCACACCAACTGTTTGTGTGCGGATTTCTTTAGAGATATCGGGTTCCCAAGTGAAATCGTTATTCTTCATTTTACGATTAAATTGTGGTGTTTTTCTAAATAACTCCAACAATTTAGCTACAGATAGCTCCGCAACAGCACTTGGAGAATAAGATGGCACATTCGTCACAATCAATCCATACTTATTAACTGCATCCCCATCAACGTTATCCACACCAGTATTACGAATCGATAAATAATTAATATTTAAATCATGAATTTTTTTAATTAATTCAGGTGTATAGTCCTTTTGTTGGTAGGCAACGATAGCGTCATAATTTTCTGCTAATTGAACTGTTTTTTCGTCTAATAATTCATTAACAGTTTTTATTTTAATTTGATTATCTTTTTCCCATTCTTGGACATACAATAATTCATCTTCTCGGATACCATACGCAATGATTTTCATAATGTTATACCTCTTTATTTTAAAATTTATACTTTCATTATATCATTTGAAATCTTTTTATACATTATTTCAGATTTCAACTGATTGCTTTTTTAAATAAGCAATTTTTTTATCTCTTGATTGGTGTTTGAAAGCATATTCTTTCTTTAATGCTTCAGATTTCGTTTCAAATGATTCCTGCAAAATCATTTTCAAAGGCCGTCTACTAGCTAATTTTGTGTACTTTGCACCTTTCCCTGCATTATGCGTTGCAAGTCTTTTTTCGGGATCCGTTGTAAATCCGCCGTATAGTGTATTATCAGCGCACAGTAATACATAGAAATAATATTTTTTTTCATCTTCCATAAACAATCTCCTGAACCATTTGTGTGTACTCATCATCGTTACCATAAACAACAATAGGAGGCATAATCCTAATTCCTGCTGCATTGCCATCCTTAATTGCTTCAATTAGGACCATGTTAGCCTCTTTTCCCTCTTTTGGATGAACAAATTGGATTTTTTTAGGCGCCAACCGATGATTAACCATTTTACTTAGAATTTCAGGCAATCGATCAGGACGGTGTACGAAAAAAGTTTTCCCCTTCATTTTCAATAAACCGCTAGTAATTTCTAGAATACTATCTAAATTAGTTGTAATTTCATGTCGTGCAATTGCTAAATACTTGTTAGGATTCTGAGAAGATTGTGGCGTATTTGGAAAATAAGGTGGATTACACAATACGGTATCAATTGAGTCTTTTTCTAGATAATCAAACGTGTTGATTAAATCTGTTTGCTTAACTTGTACTTGATTTTCCAAGTGATTCAATTCAATACTTCTATTTGCCATATCAGCTAATTTTTCTTGAAGTTCAATCTGATAAATTTGACCCTTTGTTTTTTGACTAACAAATAACCCGACTGCACCATTGCCCGCACATAAATCAACTATTTTAGTTGATTCTTTTCTTGAAACATCTGCAAAATGGGCTAATAAAACAGCATCCAGTGAAAAAGAAAAAACATCTGAACTCTGAATGATTTTAATTTGATTTGAGTATAATTGGTCAATACGTTCATTGTTATTAAGTGAAACCATTTTTCATTACCCATTTTCTATAATTTTTTTTAAACTTGCAACTTTTAATTTAATTAGTCATACTTACCATACAAAGTTTAAAATTTGAAAGGATTGTTGCCACATGTTTTATTCATTTGCACGAGGTATTGTACGAGTACTTTTATTCTTAATCAATGGGAATGCCCACTATATTAATAAAGAAAAACTACCTGAAGGATCGTATATTTTAGTAGGTCCACACCGAACTTGGTTTGACCCCCTTTACTTTGCCTTAGCTGGTAGTCCTAAAAAGTTTTCATTTATGGCAAAAAAAGAACTATTTGTAAATCCAATTTTACGCTATATCTTAATTCATGCCAATGCTTTTCCAGTTGATCGAGAAAATCCAGGTCCATCAACAATTAAAACGCCAGTTAAATTTTTAAAAAAAGGCGAATTATCATTAATTATGTTTCCCTCAGGTACCCGACATTCCGAGGAATTAAAAGGTGGTTCACTCTTAATTGCTCGAATGGCACAGGTACCCCTAGTTCCAGCAGTCTATCAAGGTCCATTAACCTTAAAGCAACTTTTCAGTAGAAAAAGAGTAACCGTTTCATTCGGTGATCCAATCTATTTAGACAAAAAAACAAAATTGACTGATGAGGTCCAAACAGAAATGGACACCCAATTAATGGCTGCATTTCAAAAATTAGATACTGAAATTAATCCCAATTTTAAATATGTTGATCCCCATAAAAGTAAAAATAATAATTAAATTCCAAAAAAAATACTGGTAGGAAATCATATTGATTTTCTACCAGTATTTTTATTTAAAATTAAACTTAATCATCTGATATATTTTGTAAACTATACATGTCAGCGTATTTACCATTTAATTTTAGTAATTCTTCATGTGTTCCTCGTTCAACAATTTGACCCTTATCCAACACTAGAATTTGGTTAGCGTCAACAATAGTTGACAGTCTGTGTGCGATAACAAGCGTCGTTCTATTTTGTCTCATTTGTTTTAACCCATCTTGTATAAGTTGTTCCGTCTCCGTATCAATATTAGCTGTAGCTTCATCCAATATTAAAATTTTGGGATTAGTTACAATCGTTCTCGCAAATGAAATCAATTGCTTTTCACCAGCGGAGTATGTTGCCCCTCGTTCAACAACTTTCGTTTGATACTGCCGAGGTAATTTATCAATAAATTGATCAGCATGAACAAATTTAGCAGCTTTTTCAATTTGTTCATCAGTAATATCTTGATTAAACATTCTAATATTTGAAGCAACATTACCATAAAATAAAAATGAATCTTGTAATACAAGCCCCATTTTTTTACGTAACTCTTCTGTCGAATATTTTTTAATATCTAAACCATCAATTAAAATTTGCCCTTCTTCAAAATCATAAAATCTCATCAAAATATTGATGGTTGAACTTTTACCACTACCCGTGTGTCCAACGAAAGCAAGTGTTTCACCAGGTTGTACCGTAAATGATATATTCTTTAAAACAGCATTCTCATCATCATAAGAAAAAGTAACATTTTTGAATTCAATTTTACCTTCAGTAATTGTGGCTCCTGCCACGGGTGTTTGTTGTGGTTCTATTGTTTGGTCATCAAGAACACTAATGATTCGGCTACCTGCAACGATTCCATCTTGGAAAGTTGTCAAATAATCCATTAAGTTTGTCATGGGATTGAAGAAATTTTGTAAATATGTTAGAAATGCATATACCATTCCTGCTTCAACAAAATGATCTAAACTGCTAATTCCAAATAACCCAAGTGTCATTACTACAGCCAATGCATAAAATAAACTAATAATTGGTGAAAGTAACAATGAATTAGTTCGAATCATTTCAAATCTTTTTTTCAAATAAAGTTCATTAGTGTCCTCAAATTCGCCTTCAATCCGTTTTTCTTGGCGAAATTGTTGAATCACATTTATTCCAACGATAGATTCATTTAATTTAGTATTTAATCGACTCAAATATTCTCTCATTTGTCGATAAACCTTTGAACTAAACCGTTGGTAATACCATGTTGTTATTAGTAAAATTGGTATAAAAATCAACGTTACCAATGCAATCTGTGGCTTGGCAATATACATTGCTACAAAAGCAGAGATAAGTGAAAATACACCAACGATTAATGTCATAAATAGCGTCCAAAAATCTGCTAATGTCATCGTATCATTAGTAACCCTAGAAACAACAGCTCCAGCCGGTGTCTTATCAAAGTAACGCATCCCTAACGTGTGAATTTTTTTAAAAAGAATGACACGTATTTTTTCTAATGTTTTTTCTGCACCCATTGAGTACAAATACATTTGAATGAATTGAGTAATTGCTTTTAAAATTACACCGATAAAGTAAAGACCCGCAAATAAAAACATAATATTTAGTGGTGTTGATTTCGATTGAAGATAGTTATCCATATAATACTGTAAAAGAAGAGGTAGTAATATATTAATTCCACTTAATATGGCCGCAAATAAAATTGCGATTAAAAAATCGGCTTTAAAATCTTTTGTATAGGGCAACAATCTTTTAATAACTGTTCTTTGTTCTTTACCGCTCAGTTCTTTTTGCCAGCTAGATTTAGGCTTTTCACTCATTAATTTCATCTCCCTCTAACTTGCTTTCAAGTTGTTGTTTAGTTGTCATTTGATAGTACCAACCTTTTGATGTCATTAACGTATCATGCTGTCCTCGCTCAATAATTGTTCCACCATCAATTACGATAATTTCATCTGCATCTTTTACACTACTCATACGGCTTGCAGAAATAATAGTTGTTTTATTTTGACGTTTCTCTTTTAATCTAGTTAAAATAATAGATTCCGTTCTGGCATCAACTGCCGAAAGAGCATCATCCAAAATTAATAGCTCTGGATTAATTACAAGGGCACGAGCGATAGCTAAACGTTGCTTTTGGCCACCAGAGAGGGATATTCCTTGTTCTCCAACCTCTGTTTCATATTTTAGTGGTAATTCAGTGATATCACTATCCAAATCAGCATTAAATGCAGCCATTTCAACCTTTTCTTTTGTTAAATTCATATTAGCAAAACGTATATTATTTAAAATAGTTGTTGAAAATAAAAAGCTTTCCTGAGGAACGTAACCAATTGACTTCAGATACGTATCTAAGGCATACTCTTTAATATTTGAATTATTAACTGAAATCATTCCGTTGTATGCATCAAATTCACGAAGTATCAATTTCATAATCGTTGATTTGCCAGCACCCGTTTTTCCAACAATGCCAAGAGTTTGACCAGAACCAATTTCAAATTTAACATTATGCAAGCTTTCCCGATCATCATCTGGATAATTAAAATGCTGGACATCAAATTTAAAAGATCCCACCGGTAATTTATCTAACCCCTTTTCATTATCTACAATGCCACTTTTTTGATTTAATAATATTTGAACACGATCATAACTAGCATTTCCACGTTCAATAACATTAAATAATCGACCAATAGCAAACATCGGCCAAACAAGTAACGCAATATAACTTATAAATGAAATCAGTTGTCCAATTGAAATAACGTTGTTAGCCACATAGTATCCACCTAAAATGATAGTGCAAACATATGACAATCCAATAATTAAACTTGTTATTGGATCAAACAATGCATCCAATAAATTAACTTTTCTATTAATCTTGATAGTTTCTTCAACTTTTCCTTCAAAATCTTCAATATCTTCTTGTTCTTGTCCAAGAGTCTTAATCACTTTAATTCCGCTGACACTCTCTTGCGTTTTATTATTCAACGTTGAAAACGCTGCTTGAGATGTAGAGAAAGCAGTGTGTATTTTAGTTCCTAAATATCTAGCCATAACCGCCAATAAAGGTAACGGAATAATTGCTAAGATTGTTAAACGCCAATCTATTAAAAATATCATTGCAATTATAGTTGTCCCACCCGTGATAATTGAATCAGCAAAAGTTAGTATACCTGCACCAGCAACCTGCTGAATAGCTGTTAAATCATTCGTTGCATGTGCCATCAAATCGCCTGTTCTATTTTGCTGAAAAAAAGATTGATCCATTTGCATAAAATGTTTAAATAATCGAGTACGTAAAATTTTTTCAAGGCGAGCAGCGCTACCCCAAATATTGGTTCTCCAGATATATCTAAACAGATATTGCCCTAATGCAACAAAAACTAAGATACTAATCCAAATTGCTAACTTACTCACTGTTAGTTCATTTTCACTCATACTATCAACGATATTTCCAATAATTTTAGGTGGAATAATTTGGAAGATTGCCACTAAAATCAGAAAGAATACTGCGATTCCATACGATTTTTTTTCTTGTTTAAAAAACCATCCAAGTTTTCTAAATATAGTCATTCTAACTCCTCCTTTTTATAAAAAAAAACAAGCAAAGGAAATCCTTGCCTGTTCATAAAATATTAAATTATTTTTTTTGCGAACTATTTTTTGCTTGTGCATTCATAGATGACATCATCTGATGTAATTTCTTTTCAGAAGGTTTTTGGCCCATTTGGACCATCATCATTCTTAACATATCTTCATTGATTGGTGGGTTCTTTTGTAAATATGTTTCCATATACTTACGAGCACCGAAAAATCCTCCGACAAGTCCAACTGCTAACGCAATAACGGCGATTAAAATCGTCATTCCCATTGACATAATTCAAGACCCCTTTCAATTCACTTCAATCACTAATTCTACACAATTTTCACATAAAAGAAAAGGTAAATCTATTCAAATTGGGAACTATTTTCTTAGTTATCTCGTAAACCTTTATCACGTTGAACTTTTTTTACTTTGTCAGGTGTTACTTCTTTACCTGTTTTATCATAAACCTGCATCATTTCAACTCGACTTCTAAAACTTTCTCTAAATAATGCAAGATACGTTTCACGAAGTTCTTTTCTTTCAGCTTCTTCAGCCTTTGTTAAACCTTCATCAGTTTTACTTTTTGCAGCTAATTCATTTATTCTTGGTGCTAAATCTTCTGGGATCATTTATTATCACTCCTTAAAATTTCACTCATAAGCATACCTGATAATATGATAAAAAACAATTATTCAAATTAACCGAACGTTTGTTTGCAACAACTACTTTCATATGCTACTATTAAAATAATAAATAATGATGATGAGGTGTACTAAATGACAAAAGCATCTGACAGCAAACAACTTGCAGTCTTGCGCTTTATTCATGAACGAGTGGACACGAAGGGTTATCCACCAACTGTTAGAGAAATTGGCGAAGCTGTTTCTCTATCATCTACTTCCACTGTTCATGGACACATTGCTCGACTTGAAAAAAAAGGATTACTAACTAAAGATCCCACCAAACCTAGGGCAATTGAACTTACACCACTTGGATTAGATGCGATTGGCGTTAATAGTCATGAAAATTTAATTCCAATGGTCGGGACCGTTACTGCTGGTGTACCCATTTTGGCTGTTGAACAGGTAACTGATTATTTCCCCCTCCCACCTGACTTTAATTCCTCAGATGATTTATTCATGTTAACAATTCGCGGAGAAAGCATGATTAATATTGGGATATTAAATGAAGATCAAGTTATTGTCAGAAAACAGTCAACTGCTGAAAATGGTGAAATTGTTATTGCAATGAATGAATTTGATGAGGCAACCTGTAAAAGATTTTTCAAAGAAGAAAATCATTTTCGTCTCCAACCCGAAAATGATTCAATGGAACCAATTATTTTAGATTCTGTCTCTATTTTAGGCAAAGTCATTGGACTCTATCGTCATTTTTAATGAACAAAGCAGAAAAAGCTACTAAATTAGTCAGACTAATCTAGTAGCTTTTTCTATTGAATAGAATATTGCCTTTGCATATTTTTGCTGCCTATTAAAATATATTTAGATTTATCATTACTGTAATCTAAATAAATATCTGCTCCATCATTTTTTAAATGATTTTGATACATATTCTCGTATAATTCAATAGAAACTTGAACACGTTCTTCTAAATTAATTTTCGGTAATTGACTCTTGAAATTATCTGTTAATGTACCAGAAAAGAATTCTCCAACTGCCCCTGAACCATAGCTATACATCCCTATTCTATCACCGGCCTCTAAATCATTACTATTTTCAAGTAAAGATATAAAGCTTAAATATAGTGAGCCAGTATATAAATTTCCAACCTGATTATTATACTTTTTAGCTGCCTCAAATTCTCGTTCTAATTCAATTTTTTTGCTATCTGTCGCTTCATTAAGGACTTCTCTTAAACCTTTAACACCAAGTTTTGTATATGGCAAATGATATAAAATAGCCTTAAAATCAGCAACAGTTAATCCTGTTTTATTTTTATACTCATTCCATGTTTGATTAAAAAAATCTAAATATACGTTCTGAGAAGTTTTACCGTCTACAAGTGCTTCGCTGTGATTTAATGGGCGCCAAAAATCCATAACATTTTCCGTTACAAATCCACTATCTGCATCTAATAAAAGTATTTTTGGGTTTTTCGTAATAATCATTGCGACAGCGCCGCCACCTTGTGTAGGTTCACCCGCAGTATTTAGACCATATCTAGCAATATCAGCACCAATGACTAAAACCTGACTATTTGGATTAAGCGACACATGTCCTTTTGCCAATTGAATAGCGGCCGTTGCTCCATAGCAAGCTTGCTTAATTTCGATTGATCTCACGTGTTTTAAGCCTAAAAGACCTGAAACGTAGGCTCCTGCCGACTTTGAATTATCAATACCGGATTCTGTTGCAAAAATAACAAAGTCAATTTTGTCTCTATTTTCGTTATCTATTAATAGATCTGCAGCATTTGCACCCATCGTCACCACGTCCTGTGTCGGCGGTATAACAGCCATTTTTGATTGGCCAATTCCAATTAAATATTTATTAGGATCTACATTTCTGACATTAGCTAATTCTGACATATCAACGTACTGATTCGATGTAAAAAAATTAATTCGATCAATTCCAATTTTCATTAATCTTCCAGCTTCCATTTATTATATTGTTTTTATTGTACTTGATGTCTCATTTGATGGCAAGATTTGGTATCACTGGTTTAAAAAGGTATCATTATTCAGTTTCAAATACTAAACCTAAATACTTTTATTACTACCCTAGAAATATCTTTATCAATAAACTATCACACTCGGCGAACAGATAAAATTTGGCAACGATTACAAGACTCATTGGTCGTATTGCACTTAATTGCACTTAATTGCACTTAATTCCCCTTGAATACTAATTATAGAATCACTTTATGTATTCTCTTGTAATTGTCCAGTTAGACGTATAAAATTTAACCATATATTTATACGAAAAAGGGGATTAATATGATTGCACAAACATTTTATTTAATTGTTTTAATTATTTGGGTGTCTATGATTGGGTTAACTATTTGGGATAAAGGTTTGACTAATTTTTTTAAATATATATTCACCCCTACAAAAATACCAAGACAAAATAGATTTAAACACCCTTTTTTGTCGTTTTTAGTTATTCAAGAAAAAGAACAAAAATTTTATTTTTATGCAGTAAGTTTTTTAATAGGTACAATTTTTGGTCTAATGTTTTTCCCCAGGTTCTTAATTTTAAGACTACTAACATTTAGCATTGCTTCATTACTGTTTTGTTATAGTTTTTTTTCATACCTAAAATTATTCCCTAAAAAAACAAAACTCTGGCAAATTGAATCGTATTTATTATTACTTATTACTACATTCATTTTTTATCTAATTAATTATATGAATTTGATTACACCACTAATGGAAACAACAGTTATTTTTACATTTATATTAGGTATTATTATCATTACCTTTAGTTCATTCTATTTATTAAAATTACTTTCATACATTGTTCAAAATAATTTTGCACATACTGTACAGGTTATTGCTGAATTTGCATTAAATATTTTCTATGAAGGTTTGCTTGTTGGAACTTCTTTAATAGGCGTTTTAGGAGGTGAATCAAAAGTTACCGAATTTGTCTCTAAGTTACCCAGTGTCCATGTTGTTGATCACTTAGTAGCTATTTCATATTATGGCTTGAGTGATTTTTTTGGAGACCCCATAAATTCTATTCAAAATGTTCAGTCATATCCAACAATAATTTTATATATTCATCTGCTAAGCTTATTATTTGGCGCAAGCTACACGTGGATATTTCTTGCTAACTTAATAAGCATTGATAATAATTAAATGAGTTTTGCAATTATATTAAAAAGTTGATATACTAAACAAAGTTATTTTGGAGAGTTGGCAGAGTGGTAATGCACCGGACTCGAAATCCGGCGAACGCTGTAATGGCGCGCGCAGGTTCAAATCCTGTACTCTCCTTTTTATATCATATTAAACCAAAATAAAAAAACACAAACGCCAGTTTAAAGGCATTTGTGTTTTTTATTTTGTATAAAAAGAGACTATAAAGCATTAAAACATCATATGACTTTGCACATATTTCGCACATTTTTATATACCTAACATTAAAAAAGCTTTAAGTGACTTTCTGAATTATAAAAAATCAGTATTATACCTGTATCTTGGACCCAAACTGATGTATATATAATTAATATTTCGCAAACAACCGTCTGTTCTTGGTAAAAGGAAGATAATATTCAAAAGCTCGTAGCTTAATTTAAAAATAAAAAGCTCTAGTATTGGACGAAAATCCAATACTAGAGCCTCATTTTATAAAATTATACAACAATAGCTATCATAAAGCTGTAATCATGAATTTAATAGTTCATTAAACTGAATATATCATAGTCTTTTATTTTTTGACGGCCCTTTAAATCATCTAATTCAATAAAAAAGGCAGTCCCTACAACAATACCACCTAATTGTTCAACTAATTCTATCGTCGCTGCAATCGTACCACCAGTTGCTAATAAATCATCTGTTACTAAAACCCTCTGTCCAGGTTGTACCGCATCCTTATGCATATATAGTGCAGATTCTCCGTACTCCAATGCATACTTGGCCTCAACGGTTTCTCGAGGTAACTTACCTTTTTTTCTAGCTGGTGCAAATCCTACACCTAGATCATAGGCCACTGGACATCCAACAATAAACCCTCTAGCTTCAGGGCCAACAATCATCTCAACATTTTTACTCTTGGCATATTCTACAATTTTATTTGTTGCTTCGCGGTATGCTGCTCCGTCTGCCATTAAGGGTGATATATCTCGAAAAACAACACCTTTTTCTGGGTAATCAGGAATTGCAGCAATATACTTTGTTAAATCTAATACCATTAATAAACGCTCCTTTAATCTTCTGTATTCAATTGTTCAAGTATCCACTTTTTAAGATCATTCTCTTTAGAGTAGACTAACTTATCTTCAGCTAATATTCGATTATTTCTTAGCTTATATTCAGAAGTATTTTTAATGTCCATTTTATTTGTTGTACTTTTTCCAGTCATTAATCCATCTTTTATTTTAACAAATTCCAACTCTAAAAACACCTTAATCATGAATATTAATAAATTTTTCTTTATTTTTAAAAAATCAGATAAGACGATTAGTTGATTATTAATATCAACATCTTTATGACTCATCACAAATTTATATAACTTTGCATACTGTTCTCTGGATGGCATACCATCTAAATAGGCACTGTTAGTCTTTAAAAATACTGCAATTATTTTCTGACTATCCGATAAACGTAATATTGTAGACATTTGTTCCAACGAGCTTGGGCAATCTACAAATATAATTGTTCTTTGATTATCAAAATCTGATACACTTTTTAGTTGATCAGCCTGCTTAAATATCTGTTTGTCTGATGAAAATTGTTTTACTTGGTCATAATTTTTTTTATTCCAGAATATAAACAAGCCTTCATTTTGAAATAAACTTTTATTCACGTGGTCAGTTCTTTCATCAATAATTACAAGCCCTTCAAATTTAATGTCCTGTACCATTAACTGTAAATTTGTTTTATTCATCCATACATTTTTTTCAATTTCACCGATTAATTTGATCTCATCTAAAGTATTCTTGAAATCATCAACATACTTTGCATTTGAAAATGAAATTCCACTAATTTTTTCTTTCTCACCAACAACTTCAAATTTTAAGTGAGTTCCTGTTTTACCAATAGCCTTAACATTTTGTATTGATTTATATTTAATTTCAAAAATCGGTTTTTCATTGTCTGTACCAAATGGTTTTAATTTTTCAATATCCTTATAAAAATCCAAAGTCAATTGATCTACATTTAGCTTTGCTACAACCACTTTGGCTGGCTTAACGTTCAATTGAATTCCTTGAGATACTGCTTCATTTTCCAAGTCTAATCTAAATCTTTCTAAGTTTTGAATGGGAAATGTTAATCCCACGGCCATATGATGTCCACCAAAATGAGATGTTAATTCTCTATGTTCATTAATTGCGTTATACAAATGAAATGTATCAATACTTCGACCGGATCCTTTTAAATAGCCCTTCTCTGTATCTTGGTTTAAAATAATTGTCGGTTTACCAGTTACTTCAACAACACGACTAGCAACGATACCTAATACACCTTCGTGCCAATTTTCACCTGTTATTACCAGTGTTTTCTTGTACTGATTATACTCTGCTGTAGCCTGTTTCAATGCTAGTTCTAATATATCTGCTACAATTTTTTGACGGCGTACATTTTCAGATTGAACAAAGTTTGCTATTTCCTGTGCTCGTTCATCGTCTAGACTAGTTAACAGTTCAACACCAATATTTGCATCACCTAATCGCCCAATTGCATTTAAACGCGGCGCAATACCAAAACCAATATCTTTTTCATCTACTGTTTCCTGTTTTACATTCGCAACTTCCATTAATGCAATCAATCCTGGCCGGAACGTTTGTTGTAAAACCTTCAGACCGAAACTTACAAGTGAACGATTTTCATCTGTCAGTGATACCAAATCTGCTACTGTACCGATTACCACTAAATCTAGTAATTCTTCTGAAATATCACCTGTTAATGCACTCGCAACTTTAAATGCCACACCAGCACCTGAAAGTTCTCCAAACGGATATTTTCCTTCAGGATGTCGAGGATGAATTATTGCATAAGCCTTTGGTAAAACATCTGGTAATTCATGATGATCGGTTACGATAACATCTATACCTTGAGATTGAGCAAATTCTATTGCTTCATTCCCTGATACACCATTATCAACAGTAATAATCAAATTAGTACCATTGTCTATTATTCTTTTATAAGCATCTACATTAGGTCCGTAACCATCTATAAATCGGTTAGGTATATAAGTTTCCACATCTGCGCCCATATCACTAAGTGTCTCAAACATGATTGAGGTACTCGTTAACCCATCAGCATCATAATCACCATAAACCGTTATTTTTTGATTTTTAACTATTGCTTGTTGAATTCGTTCAATTCCTTTACTCATATCATGCATAAGCATTGGATCGTGAATGTTTTCTGCTCCTACATTTAAAAAATCAGTAATAGCTTTTTCAGATGTAAGTCCGCGGCTCCATAGTAAAGATATCAATGAATGATCTAATTGAATATTTTCAAATATTTCATTAGGTATTTTGTCATTACTTAAATCTAAAAACTTCCAACTATACTTTGATTCAATCATGTTAAACCTCTACTTTACTAACGATTTATATTTTCTGATTTTAACGTTTTAATTTCATTTTGTAGTAATTGAACTTCTTTTCTATTCTGAGTTTTTATTTTATCAATTGAATTTTTCAATGATTCATCAAAATTATTTTTATAGTCATCCAATTGTTGATTTAATTCTTTATTTTCTTTTTTTAATTTTAAAGTTGCACTTGTTGTTAACAGACCTATCAGTAGTGCTCCTGCTAAAATTGAAAATAATAAAATAAGAATCATTGGCATTTTAATTTCTGCAAACCAAAAATTAATTGAAACTTCCTTTACATTTAAAATTGAAAAAATTGCTATTACGATAATAAGTAATAACGCTATGATTGTTCGCCATTGTTTTTTCATATTTTCCCCCACTATTTTTTGTTAAATACTGTACCCGCAAGTAAATCTCCCATTTTAGGGAAAATTGTATATCCCAAATATGCCATTTCCATATAATATGGTAAATTAATTTCGCGTTTATTTGTACTTATGTTTCTTGATATAATCTTTGCAACATGCGCAGGATTTAGCATCATTGATCCAATATTTTTTAAATAGTTGCCCTCTTTATCAGCTATTTTGAAGAAATTAGTATCAATTGGTCCAGGATTAACTGTCATAACTTTAATCCCTAGTGGTTTTAATTCTAATCTCAACGCATTAGAATAACCAAGGACACCATATTTCGTTGCTGAATAAATTGCTGATTTCGGTGTTGCAATTTTCCCAGCAATAGATGCAATATTAATAATAACGCCATATTTTCTATCTGCCATATTTAGCGCAACATTTTGAGTCATGTACATTAGCCCCAAGACGTTTACTCTAAACATTTTTTCAGCAACATCCATATCAAAAGATAACACATTCTCCATCAAACCAAACCCTGCATTATTTATAAGTACTTCAATCGGTCCAATTGAAGATTCAATTTTTTTAACCATTTTTTCAATTTGAATTGGATCAGAAACATCACATTCAATCGCATAAGCCAATCGACCAGATAGACGCTGACAAGCATCTTTAACCTCTGTAAGTTTATCCATTTGTCTAGCGCAAATAACAACAATTGCACCTTTTCTAGCAACCTCATATGCCAGTTCCTTACCTAAACCACTTGAACCACCACTAATTAGAACGATTCTATTACGTAAATCTTTTAACTCTTTATATTGACTAATCATTTACTTTTTCCTTTTGAGAAAACGGCACATTAATTACATCAAAATCTCTAACAACCGTTGTATTTTTAAAGATACTTCTTGCCTCACTCTGTAAAGTAATGGCCATTTTACCAACATATCTTGCGGAAATATGTGTCAATAATAACATTTTCACGTTTGATTTTTTAGCGATTTCTGCAGCCTGAGCACTAGTTGTATGATAATAATTCCTTGCCATTTTTGATTCAGCTTTTTCAAATGTACTCTCATGAACCAGAACATTTGCATTTTCAGCTAATGTATAACTATTTTTTGTTTTTCTTGTATCGCCCAAAATTGTGACAATACGCCCTTTTTTAGTTTCTCCCAAAAAATCATTTCCATTTAATTTTGTGCCGTCTTCTAATTGAACTATTTTACCGGCTTTTAATTCTCCATAAATTGGACCAGACGGAATATTTAATTCTTTAAGTTTATCTATTTGTAATTCGCCTGCATAATCATGTTCCACAATTCGATAACCCACGCTTATAATACGATGATCTAAGTAATCAAAATATACTTTAAAAGTGCTATCTTCAAATATTAATCCAGGTTTATCAAGTTCTACAAATTTAATTGTATATGACAACTTCGTTTCAGAAACTTGTAAACTGGTCTTCACAAAATTTTGAATTCCTTTAGGACCAAAAATAGTTAAAGGTCCATTACCTCCTTGAAATGATCGGCTACTCAAAAGACCTGGCAACCCAAAAATATGATCTCCGTGTAAATGTGTAATGAATATTTTTTCGATTTTCCGAGGTTTTATTGTCGTTTGTAAAATTTGATGTTGTGTTGCTTCACCTACATCAAACAACCAAACACTATTACGTTCATCTAGTAGTTTTAGTGCAATACTGGTTACATTTCTATTTTTTGCAGGTGCTCCTGCTCCTGTACCTAAAAATTCTAATTCCATATTATTAACCTATCCTTACTTATTCATTTGATTTCATTGGTAATGTAACTTCAAAAACGACACCCTTCGGTATCTTATTTCTAACTTCAATTTTACCTTTATGCTCTTCAACGATCCATTTCGCAATTGACAAGCCTAACCCATTACCACCTGTTTTACGATTTCTTGATTTTTCTTCTCTATAAAAGCGTTGGAAGATTATTTTTTTATGTGTATCACTAATATTTTCTCCATCATTAATGACTTGTATCACTAGTTGCTTAGCCGACTCAATAACGATAAACGAAATTTCATTACCCGCTACTGTGTATTTCAATGCATTATCAAGTAAAATGACAATTAATTGATGTATACGGTCTTCGTCTAATTGAATGTACTTACTTGCAATATTTATTTGAAAATAAAATTGTTTATTTTGACTAAGCGCAATATCTGCATAAGGATGAATAATATTCTCAAAGTATTCCTTAGCAAGGACTTTCTTAAAGTTAAACACATTAGCATTAGAATCTGAATTAGCTAACAATAATAGATCTTTTGTTAGATTATTTAATCGTCTAATCTCACTTAATGAAGTTGCAATTGACTCGCTTTCATCGATAATATTTGCATTAGGTTTTGTTAACAAATACTCTAATTTATTTTGTACTATCGTCAATGGTGTTCTAAGCTCATGGGCTGCATTATCGATAAATTCTCTTTGCTTATTCCATGCACTAATCGTTGGTTTAATACTAATAGATGATAAAATAACACTTAAGGCAATCGACAACATTCCAAAAATAAGCAGAGATACAAGTAAAATATTCCTAAAACTAATCAATGAGTTTTGATTAATCTCAATATTTTCAATAATTTGAATATATCGTGCTTTATGCCATTTTTTAACAGCTGAGTCTGGAATTTCCATTAAGTATGACCTAAACGTAGGTCCGTTTTTTTGTTTAATTGTTTTAAATTTGTTTAAATCAGATTTTTTAAATGGTATCTTATTAAAAACGGGGTATCTGGTACCCATTGCATCTTTATTAATTATTTCTCCATTTTGTGACCATAAGATTTGATAGACTTTAAAGTCAGGTGCTTGCTTCAAAAGTGGACTATCATCGATTCTATTTATGGAGACATAATTAGAATCTTTTATTCGTCTAATTTGTTTTTTCATTGATATATCTACATTAACTGTTAAGGTGTCATTAAATGAACTATATACAATTAAACCAAGTGTTACAAAAATAATACTGAAGCTTAAAAGATACATAAAAAATAATTTTATACGCGTATCTCTATTTGCCTTATTTTTCATCAGGTTCAACCAGATAACCAACGTTTCTAATTGTTCGAATCATTTTTTCATGACCAATCTTTTTTAATTTTTTTCTCAGATTACTCATATAAACTTCTACAACCGTAATGCTAGTATCGGACGTAAATCCCCAAACACGGTCAAATATTTGTTCTTTCGTTAAAATAGTATTCTTATTTTCCAGTAAGTATGTTAAAAATTCATACTCTTTACCCTGTAAATTGATAGATTGGCTGCCAGAAATAATTGTTCTGTTATCAGATAAAATCATATCTTGATATTTTAATTCACTATCTATTTCAAATTTCATTGTTCTTTTCAGAAGAGCCTTTATTCTCATTTGTAATTCGTTTAAATTGAATGGCTTAGCTAAATAATCATCCGCCCCTAAATTAAATCCGGTAATTTTATCGTCAACACTATCTTTTGCTGATAAGATTAGCACTGCCGTGTCAATTTTCTTTTCTCGAATTTTTTTTAATACATCAAATCCCGATATTGTAGGAAGCATTAAATCTAAAATAATAATATCATATATATTTTGTGAAGCTTTAAAAAAGCCTTCCTCGCCATCGAACGCTTGCTCTAACGTCATAATTTTTGCTGTTGCTTCAACAATATTATCAGAAATAATTGTATCATCTTCAATAATTAATCCTCTTGGCATTTTTTTTCCTCATTCCTTTCATTTTCATTAAAAAAAATGCATAATAATTATATCTTCTACTAAAGGATGGTTAAATATTATGCGAATGATCGATTTAGAATTAGCCACTATTGATTTAAATAAAAATTTTAATTTATATTACACTACTAATAATCTATTTTACCCTATTTCTAAGGTAATTAGTACATCAGAATATTTTATTTTAATTGTTACTCCCTCTGATAAACCCTTGTTACTTCAAGATTTACTTCACGTATCTGAGTTGAAATCACGTCATAATAAGCTGTTTATCCAAACTATTGATAAAAATTTACATTTAATTTTAGGTTATAAAATAGATCATAATAAACTATTTTTAGCTTAAAACTTAAAATAGATCTGTCTTCATTCTACTCTGATGCTATTATATATATCGCATGGAGTATTAATAAAAAATGCTAACTGCTGTTATACAGTTAGCATTAGTGACATTTGTTAATAGATAAAGTTATTCTACATAATTATCCTGTCTTTATAGTATATCTAAAAAATGGAGGTAAAACAAATGAATATTCTATCTACAACAGTAAGTATCGTTGCCCTATTAATTTCACTGTATACCCTGTACATCGTCCTAAAAAGTAATAGATAAATTAAACGCTAATTTTTAACACAATACATTATTCATACAACTACTGGATTAAGTCATCAATTGTCCTATCTTATTCAAAAAAGGACAATATTAGTTTGTTGAAACAAATTTAAAAAACATTATAGAACATAGCTATTTTAAGGGTGTACACTTTCTGGTGTTGGTGAAATAAAATTCATCAACACCAGTTTTTTATTCTGAAAACAAAAAAAGAGGCCACCATGACCTGTACTAGGCCCTGTCAAGTTGACGGATGAAATAATATAAAATTTAATATGTTTCTAAATGGCTTTATCCCAGTATT